>JAKVBD010000119.1 GCA_022446985.1 Lentisphaerales bacterium | reverse complement strand
GAAAACTTCATGCACGGTTTGGTCGGTGAGGTAAAGCTGATCCGTAGGAGAGGCTTCACTTTAATCGAACTTTTGGTCGTGATTGCCATGATTAGTATATTAATCACTTTACTGTTACCTCATTTAGAAAAATCAAGGCAAAAAATAAAAACAACTGTCTGCGCAACTAACCTCCAATCGGTTGGTTCTGCCATGGCTCTTTTTGGCAAAGATAACAATGGTAAATTACCTGGTTCCAGTGCTTTCAATTTCATCGGCAAACAAGGAAATCTATGGTGGTCAGGGGCATGGGGAGGAACTACACCACAAGCGGATAGACCCCTGAATAAGTATATAAATAATGCTGTTGAGATAGCTCACTGCCCCGGCGATAAAGGAGATCACCTTCTAACTTCGTGAGATAATTTTACGGCTGTTGGCTCCAGTTACATGTATGCTTATTATAGTTACAGTCCCAGTTATAAATATGGCATAGAGCATGTGAAAAATAAATTTATCAGTCGTTTCAATCCACCAGATAAAAAAATTATTGTCGGCGATGCCATTTTTTATGGTAATCGAAAACTCAGCAATGCTCAAACGAAATGGCACTCTAACACAAAACGGCAGATGAATATACTCTTTGTAGATGGCCACGTAGAATTTTTTAATTTCCCTTTGGCTATTGAAGGCTGGGGTGGTATTCCCATTGATCCAGACCGGGGCTGGTGGTAAGATTGTCCCTCCCTGTGTTTTGAATTTGCTTCCCGCACAGTTGTTTCATTAATCCCAAATACTGTGATAAGTGCAATTAATTCTGTGATTCCAGCAAGGGTAATCTATGTTTCGGTAAATAATTACTTGTATGTTAATTATATATCAACAGTGACCTGCGCACATTTATATACATGAAGCTCTCAAAGCAATTTATTTAATTTTAATCGTCAAGGAATGCATAGTGAAAAAACTGCCAGATAAAGTAAAAGCTCTTTACAAAAGCTCCATTTTGATTGTTCTTATCAATCTTACAGTCCTCTGCAGCACTGCATTTGGCCAATCAACAGGAGAAGCTAGTCCTGAAAGTCCCGGTTTGAAAGTCGCTCAAGACGACGCTGTTATTTGGGAAAGCCCCGGAAAGTCTTCTATGGATTGTGTCCCTCTAGGCAACGGTGATATTGGACTCAATGCCTGGACTGAAGGTGATAATGATTTAGTTTTTTACATCTCCAAAACAGACGCCTGGGATGACAATGGGCGCTTGTGCAAAGTGGGTAAATTACGGGTTACTTTTTCAAACTCACCTTTTGCAAAAAAGCCATTCCGCGAAGTTCTGAGTGTTGCCAAAGGCCAATTGCTGATCACCAGTGGAGATAAGAATAATAAAACATCCGTGCGACTCTGGGTGGATGCAAACAACCCGGTGATACACCTGGAAAGCAGCAGCTCAAAAGCAATCGATATCAAAGCAAGCATGGAATTGTGGCGTACGGAAGAATACGAAATAAAAACATCAGTCAGCGATCTGAGAAGTCGCATGGGGAAATTGCACAAACCAACCATCATGAAACCGGATACAATTATTCCGGCAAAAGTCAATACAATGTGCTGGTTTCACTGGAATCAACACGGCTTATGGCGTGAAGCGATGGAAATGCAATCACTGGATAGTGCCATCAGTGAACTCGGCTTACAGGATCCTCTACAGCACCGCATTTGGGGTGCTGTCGTTAAAGGAGAAGGTTTTACTGCGAGCACTAAGACCAGTCTGAAGAGCCAAAAATCCGCCAGCAAACATCATCTATCTATTGCTGTTCTCGGGCAGATCAACTCTACTCCTGAAAAATGGCAGAAAGCCATCTCCTCAATAGTAAAACAAAATGATAGCCAGGATTTAGAGAAGGCGAGAAATGCTCATGAAGAGTGGTGGAAAAAATTCTGGCAGAGAAGTTGGATTATTGTCACACAAAACCATAAAGAAATGCCGTTTTTCGGCGGCCCTAATCTCCATCTGATGTTTGGAGGATCACAAAATAACAGGGAGCGTTTTGAAGGCTATATCTCTCGTGCATCACTTTATTCTGATAGCCTAAATAGCAAAGAAATAAAACGACTGGCAGCAGATAAAAATACCGACACTCCCAAAAGTATAAATGTTCTATCCGCGGCCTGGAAGTTCGATAAGCTGAGTGCTGCAGCATTAAGTCCCGTAACAAGCAAAATGCCAAAGCTGGAACTGCTGGATGAGGTAGAGCTAACTAAGCTGCAGGGGCAATCAGTTTTAAACTTGAGCGGCAAAGGGCATTTACGCCTGAGCACCCCTGACTTAGCTGAAAAATTTACTATAGAAGCATGGATCCGGCCTACAAAAGAGAAGAGCAGTTATCGTATTTTTGATATGACACCTGTCGGCAAAGGTAGCGGCTTTTTGCTTGATCTTTATAAAGGTCGCCTGCGCGTTATTTGTAAAAATAAAGCTTTTTCACTTCCTGCCGGATCTGCCCCTGTACTGAACAAGTGGACTCACCTGGCATTGACAATCAATCAGAGTACTGGGGCCTGGACTGTTTACCAGAATGGCCAGCTGCTGCAAAAGGATGCCGGCAGCATAGTTAAGAAAGACACGGCTAAGAAACTCAACTCTGCGGAAATCATCACTCGTGGTTATACACTTCACCGCTACATGGTGGCCTGTTCCGGGCGCGGTGCTCAACCCATTAAATTCAATGGCTCTATATTTACCGTGGAAACAGCAGCCGGTATGGACAAAGATCCGGATTATCGCCGTTGGGGACCGGGTTATTGGTTTCAAAATACTCGTTTGATTTATTGGTCAATGCTTATGTCTGGTGACTGGGATTTCATGCATTCATTTTTTGATCAATATGTTAACGCTTTACCATTACGCGAATATAATACAAAAAAATGGTACGGCCACGCAGGTGCCTGGTACCCGGAAACCATGATGTTTTGGGGAGCTTTGGCCAATGATACTTATGGCTGGAGGTCAAAATCGTCTAAGCAGGACATCGGTTACATCGGTAATCAATGGGTTCGTTATGAAATCCAGGGACAATTGGAACTCGCCATGATGATGCTCGATTATTACGAGTTTAGTGGTGATGAATCATTCTTAAAAGAGAAAGCCCTGCCACTGATCACTTCAGTTTTAACCTATTATCACGAACACTTTAAAAACCCTCGTGACAGAGATGGTAAAAAGACCAGCGATAAAGAAGTATATGATGAAACTGGCAAATACATTCTTTATCCGCTCAACTCACTGGAGATGTACTGGGGGGTGACGAATGCAGCTCCGGATATCGCCGGTTTGATGGCCATAAGCTCACGCCTTGCCACTTTACCAAAAAATCTGTCCAGCAGTTCTCAACGCACACTGTGGAATAAAGTCGCCGGTCGTATACCGGCTCTTCCCATGCGTGAAAAAGACGGCAAGACCCTGCTTGGCTTCCATGGTGGTAAGCCTCAAAAAGGTCGAAACGTGCAAAATCCTGAACTGCAAGCACTTTTCCCATTTCGATTACACAAAATGGGAAAAGTCGACATGACTCTGGCACAGGACTCATTTAATCACCGCGTCGTCAAAAAAACGGGAGGTTGGTTTCAGGATTCACTGCATGCCGCTATGGTAGGCGATGCCAAAGCAGCCTGGCGCGATGTACTGAAAAATTTTTCCACTTCAGATAAAAAATTGCGATACCCTGCCATGTGGGGGCCGAATTACGATTTTACTCCAGATCACGACCACGGTGGAATCAGTTCAATAGCCCTGCAGCATATGTTAGTGCAGTACGATAAAAACAATGCGCAGCTTTTCCCAGCCTGGCCAAGCGAGTACGACGTCCACTTCAAATTGCGTGGCCCGCAGCAATCAACGTTGGAGTGCAAACTGGAGAAAGGCAAAATTGTTCTTTCAAAAGTACATTCGCCGCAGAATGCTAAAAAAATAAAATTCAGTGTAGCTGATCAGAGCCTGAAAGTAAGGAAGTGAGAAAGTAAGGAAGTGAGAAAGTAAATTGGAACATGTGTAGATATTGAGAAACCCTGCACATGCGACAATGAATTCAGCAAAGAAGAAAAATCTAAATGAGATCTGTAAAATGAATATTAAACGCCCATTCACTCTTCTTGAACTTATAATAGTGATAGCAATTATTGGTATTCTTACAACAATACTTTTACCCAGCCTTAGGGGCGCAAAAGAAAAATCAAAAATAGCTGTCTGCATGAGTAACCTCAATTCGATTAATACTGCCATGACTCTTTTTTGCCAAGATAATAATGGGAGATTGCCTGATTCCCTGGCTTACAATATCATCGGAAAAGAAGGAAATATAGCATCGGCATGGGGAGGATTCACACGACAAGCTGACAGACCACTGAACGTCTATGTAAATAATGCTGTTGAGGTAGCTCACTGCCCCAGCGACAAAGGAGATTACCTTCTACCCGGCAACGACGGAAGAGATAATTTCTCGACTGTTGGCTCCAGTTACATGTATGCTTATTATAGTTCCAGTGCCAGTTATAAATATGGCATAGAGCATGTGAAAAATAAATTCATCAGTCGTTTAAATCCGCCAGATAAAAAAATTGTTATCGGCGATGGCATTTTTTATGGTAATCGACTTTTCAGTAATCCTCAAACGAAATGGCACTCAAAGACTAAGCGTCAGATGAATATTCTCTTTGCAGATGGCCACGTTGAATTCTTTAATTTCCCTTTAGCAATTGAGGGCTGGGGGGGGATTCCCATTGATCCAGACCGAGGCTGGTGGTAAGATTGTCCCTCCCTGTGTTTTGGTGATTCATTGTCGATATCGAGTGGTAAAACAGCAAACTTGTCAAAGCAGAGAAGGGTCCTGCGGCCTGAGTTATAATAATAAAAAGGGAATAAAAATGAATAAACTCTATTTACATTTAACGTGTCTACTGACAATGTTAACTATATGTGGACTGACATGTCAGGCTGAACAAAACAAGCCGCCAACGGGCTCAAAAACGCGACCCAATATAATTTTTTTACTGGCGGATGATTTAAGGGCAGATAGCCTAGGCGTAAACGGACATCCTCTGGTAAAAACTCCCAATATTGATAAACTGGCAAAAGGTGGGGTAAACTTCTCCAACGCCTTTATCGCTACTCCAGTTTGCGCCCCAAGCAGAATCTCAATATTCTTGGGCTTACCCGAACGGGTACACGGAGTCGGCTTTTCCTCATCCTATAAAGTGACGGAAGACCAATGGAAGAAAAGCTATCCAGCATTACTGAAGGAAAATAATTACCATACAGGTTTTATCGGCAAGTTTGGTGTTGAATACTACACCTTAGGAAGGATCAAGGATAAATTCGATTACTGGTGGGGACACAATGGCTGGACGCGCTTTTTACCCAAAACGACCCGCCATCCTTCGGCGAAGGCATACTGGAGAGCCAAAAAAGATATTATTACACCTATAATGGGCGAGGCAGTCGAAGAATTTCTTGCACAGACTCCAGACAATAAGCCCTTCTGTCTCTCGGTAAGTTTTAATGTCCCTCATGGTAGTCAGACGACTAGCATGCATGATAAACCTATGAAAAAACCTGCTAATGAAAATCCTGCTCTGAAGGGACACCCCATTTATGGTGACCTTTATCGTGATAAGGACATAAAAATACCGGATGAGACCGGAACGGATCCTTATCAATACATACCTAAAAATGTGATGAAGCAGGGAAGTCGGAAAGGTGTCTACCCGTATGACTATGAGAAAGATTCAACCATAGAACACCACATTCGCTATTACCAACAAATCACAGGTTTGGATAAAGTAATTGGAGAAATGGTTACGGCCTTAAAGAAAAAAGGAATAGCTGACAACACGGTTATAATCTTCACCAGTGATCATGGCTTAATGATGGGAGACTATGGCATGGGTGGAAAAGGTCTTTTATACGACCTGTGCTCCAAAATCCCCTGCTTTATATTTGACCCGCGTCTGGATCAGTCACTTCGTGGCAGAACTATTGATAAGCTTGTCTCCAGTACAGATCTGACAACAACCATCCTTGATTATGCCGGTGTAAGTGCTCCGAAAGAAATGTCGGGGAAAAGTCTGCGCCCTCTACTTAAAAAGGAAAACATTAAATGGCGTGACGAGCTGTTCCTGGAAAGCCTGTTCACACTGCGTGACAACCCGTTCTGTGAAGGTATCCGTACCCACAAATGGAAATATATAAGAATGTATGATGGAGTGAGAGGTTTCAAAGAAAAGGATGTTGACTTTTCCGGTCGCACCCCG
The DNA here is from genome assembly GCA_022446985.1 of Lentisphaerales bacterium. Lineage (GTDB taxonomy): Bacteria > Verrucomicrobiota > Lentisphaeria > Lentisphaerales > Lentisphaeraceae > JAKVBD01. The sequence continues at coordinate 9,390 of JAKVBD010000119.1, read as the reverse complement.
TTATTCGAGCAGCTTTTTGACCTTGAAAATGATCCTGAAGAAAAGGTTAATTTAATCGATAAATATGCCGATACTGAACTATTGAAAGAGCTTCGTCAAAAGTGTCAAAGTGATTCTAATGCTTTGAACCAAGACAGAGAAAGCTACCTAAAAACAACTAAATGTGAATTAAGACGATAAAGCCTAATTTTATAAGGTATAGTTGGCCACGATATTTCACCGCTAATAAAAGTTGGCGTCAATCCCAAAGACCGTTTATCGGAAGATATGGACGTCAATGCCGGGGCCATATGAGTGAAGGTATAACACTTGCACAAGTCAGTGAAGAAATAGTAGGCAAAGTTGAAGCAGTCGCTAAAGGCGAAGCAAGTCTCAGTGAAGCTCTGGGGTACCGTGAGTCTGTCTTGCTCTATAAGAGCGAGATGGTCAGTAAGACGCTATGCGGCGTGTAGAAAAATAATGAAGTTTTTTTGAAGGGGAGAGTTTGAGAGGAGAACAGGCTCCGCCTGGTTTATGAATGCCGCAAAGCGGCTTTGTTCACAAAAAGTTGCCTCTCTCAAGTCCTTGTCTTTATTCACCTCAAATTTAAAACAGGAAAAATACCATGGACCAACTATCCAATAGATTAGAAAAGACTTACTCTGGAATACTTTTCGATGTACTGCGCTCAATGGGGCAGACCAATTGTCTTTTACCGGATAACATCCGCCCCTTGCTGCTCGATAAAAAAATAGCCGGTCGTATATTTACCATCAGCGGCCGTGTTGTCGATGGCATCAGTGAGCATGACTCATTAGTCAAGTGGTGCGAGATGCTCTCTGCCGCGCCAGCTGATAACGTTATAGTTTGTCAGCCAAATGACAGCACTGTTTCTCACATGGGCGAGCTTTCATCGGAAACGCTGACTTATAAAAAAGTACGCGGTTACATAGTCGATGGCGGTTGCCGCGATTCCGAATTTATCAGCAAAGTCGGTTTCCCGGTATGGAACCGTTACTTCACGCCGCGCGATGTCGTCGGCCGTTAGGTTCCCGAGTCATTTAACGAAACCATAAAAATTGGCGAAGTGAATACCAGCTCCGGCGATTACGCCTTTGCTGATCGCGATGGCGTGGTGATCATTCCCGGTGATATGGCAGAAGCGGTTTGCAGTCGCGCTGAAGAATTGATTGGCACAGAAAACCTGGTACGCAAAGCAATTCTCGAAGGCGTTGACCCAGTGGAGGCTTATCTGCAATACGGCAAGTTTTAATTTTCCGGCAAATTGTCGCAGTAAAATGCATTTTTAACGTTCTCAAGGCAGCACTGCTTGTTGCCTATATGAGCCAGGATTGCGACTCTTGAGAACCCGCAAAAAACATTTTAAAAATACTTTTCATATTAAAAGCTCCCTAGCAGCCTGTCGGGCTTATCAGTGAATTTTTCGAGTTCTTGATTGTGATATAGTTCCTATTGGCAACTTTTGAGAGGTATTCTTTTGCTCAAGGCGCCCTTTCACTTGTCAATGGCTTAGTTTAGAGCAAAAATTTTCTGGCTTAGTGCTTCCTTGAGTCTTTTTAGGCTCCGATGAAAAACTTTTTGTCAAATGAAGGCACAGGGTTATCTAAAGTCATTTTATGGAGTCTTTTTAGATTGTAAGCCAGTGCCACCAGATCCCATTCAATATTGACTTTATCAAGCCCTCGAAGTAAAAATTGCCGGAATCTGAGGACACTTTTGGCTATACCGAAGACTGGCTCAACGGTCTGTTTTCGCAGTTTGTAGCATTCACGGCCTTTTTTTGTTTTAAGTTTGAGTTTCATTTTGTCTTTGGTCGACATTTTCTCATCATCTTGTGACTCGCAGTCTTTTTGCTCTAAATCCTTTACAGTACGGCCATGAGGAGTGCGTTCAACGGCACAGTAGACCTCTGTATTACGACTTGTATCCTGCTGGATTTCCTCGACAGCCTGTTCTGAAAAATAACCGCTATCAGCCATCAACTCAGTGACGTTGCGCAGTTCCGGATCAACAGATTCCAGAGCTGGTTTGAGTTGTTGTTTGTCATTTCCTTCATTCGTGACATAAGTCCCGAGGATCAACATTGAGCCCTCTGTATCAACTGCCGCCTGGACATTGTAAGACTGCTCAAATCCACTCGAGCTTTTCATAATACGGCTTTCTTCATCGGTAAAATTAACCTGCGCTTTATCCGGAGGCATACTTGAAGGCGGTTGGGGATCTTTGCCTTTGGGCTTTTTACCTTGCTGACGCTGCTGGTCACGTTTAGCCTTTTTCTCTTCGTATTCTTGTTGTTTGGCTTTGATCTCTTCGGCATGACGTTCTTCGATGATTTGTCGCGCTTGTTTAAGTTTGTCGATGCGACCGTTACGATGGGTAATCTCATCAGGAATACTCAAGCCATCTTCCAGAGGCTTAGCATCGGCATTTTCGGCTTTCGACATTAATTGCTCAACTTCACCAGCGAGACGTTCAATCAAATCTCCGGCTTTTTCATAGGAAACGGCTGAGTGTTTACTCGCATTTGCCTTGATTTTGGTGCCGTCAACACTGATGCCACCGACTTTTTTCAATGCTCCAAGCTCTGATGCAAGTTCCAGAACACTCACAAAGGCTTTTTTGAAAGCAACTCCATTATCCCGACGGAATTTGCAAATGGTATCGTGGTCCGGGTGAAGATTCGCGGCAATAAAACGAACTGCGACATCTGAGTACGTCGCCGATTCTATTTCTCGAGAGGAAAAACGGCCTGTTGCATAACAATAGATCAACAAACTGCACATCATATGAGGAGGATACTGCTCTGAACCACTGCCACGGCGATTGATATGAAAAGAGTCTAATTGAAAAAGGTTAACGGCATCAAGAATAAAGTGAACTATGTGATCTTCCGGGATCCAATCCTGAAGACTAGGCGGCATTAAGTATGGACTTGCGCGATCTATTGTTTTAAAACGGGTGGCCATCATTTAAACTCATGTTAAATTTTAATAGCTATAATTTAATATATATTTTAAAATATGCACGCTCAAAAATTAAGCCCGACAGGCTGCTAGCGTCGGAGATAGCTGAAGACGCCAGCTTACAAATCTTGGCACTCCATCGCTCTACGATCGAAATACGGGTGGATTTGATAACTCATCAATTAAGCAGAGAGCTTTCCTGCTTTTCAAGGTCGCGGTAAGCTCCAGGGCGTATACCGAATAGCTTGCTGAAAGAATTCGAAAAAGAGTAGGGGGATTGATAGCCGACTTCTTCGGCTATTTTGGCGAGACTCTTGTCGGTAAGTTTTAGTATGTCTTTCGCTTTCTCCATGCGAATTTGATTGAGCACATTGAGAGGGCTGTCTTCATAGATTTCTTTAAATTTTACATAGAAGTGAGACTTAGATAGATTGGAAATTTCGGCCATACTATCAATGGTCCAGGATTTTTCAGGTTGTTCTTTAAGCTTTGTTATTAGATGATTCAGCTTAGTGAAGTTATCCCAGTTTTTCATAGTTTTCAGAGCCGTCAGATCTTCTTCAAGGTAGTAACTGAGTGACGAAAAAAGAGAATTCTTAATTTTCTTGTTTTTAGTCTCCCGGCACATATTCAGCAATGTGAAAATAGCATCAATGTTATCTGACTTGTGAACGCTTAGACCTTTGAAATTAAAGAGTGACTTTCGGCTATCTTCTTCTATACGCACATGAATTTCTTTGGCGTGTTCGCTGACCAGATAGATGTCGCGTGGAATAGTTGATGGAAAGCAAAGGATTTCTCCGGCATGAACTCTTTGATTCTTAAAGGGAGTTTCTATCATGATCTCACCTTCAATGATGAGCAGAATATTATAGTGCAATGGCTCCTTGCCATTTCTCATCAATTGGTGAGGCTGATAATGATTGGAATAGTACATACTATGCACGCCTATCTCATCCAGACGACTGCCTTTAAGGTTTAAAAACTTTTCAAAGGTTGCTTGCCTGGAATAGAGTGTTTTATCCAGCATGTTGTGAAATTTTTGCACGATATTTCCCATATGAATCCTCTATGTTATTATGGGCTCTCGAAGAGCCCGAATCAAGTTTTTTCCAAGTCATCCTCTTTAACTGTCATCTTTGATTAACTCCTGGGGCCATAGGCTTCCAGCCTGCTAAAAGCGTTGTATGAGTTCGGGAGTTTGTGTTCCTGAAGATTTTTAACGCTGAAAATTTTTCTCACGCAGAGGCGCAAAGGCGCAGAGAAGGAAGTCTAGGGTTTTGTTTACTCAAATGGCAAGTCTGTCGGTGGCGTTTTAGCCGGGGCTCGTTTGATGATTGTTCCAGGAGCGACTTCTTGGTCAACTTTGCCACCGGTGCCGAAGTAGAAGGCACCATCTTCTTCATATGCGGTAATGTTAGTATGCGGGTTACCATCGCGAGTGAAGCGGCTTTGTTCGCCATAGTGCCATTTGCCATCGAGTCCCTTGGCCCAGACCTGATGAACTTTCATGCCGCGGTGCCAGGTAAATGATTCATAATTACGGCGAAAGTCTTCAACGAAACTATGGAAGCCACTTAGGTGCTTTTGTGGGGCTATGGAAGAAAAGGTCAGCATGTGTAACCATTTTTTATTCTCTGTTATGTAGATGTATGAACTGTAATGACGTCGTTCGCCTTTATCTTCAATCTTTAAAGCCAGGCGGATTTTTTGACCGACCTGCCAATCATAGTCGTAGAAGCTTTGGCCACCTGAACCTTCATGGCCGAAGCGTTGAAAACGGGTGCCTTTGTCGTGATGAATGACTTTAACTCTTTTGTCTTCTACTTGAGCATTTTTGTCATGGCTGCTGGAGTCCCATATACTGAATATAAAGTGCTTTTTACCCTGAGCGGACTCCTGAATACCAAAGTATCCCTGATTAAAGCCGATGCCCATAAAGAATGATCCCGGCGCACTTTTAGTGACTTCGATTTCGTTGTAGTAAACCGAGGCATGCGGGACTTTGTAACTCAGGTGAATCGATGGCGCGTAACGCAGGCCTTTTAAGTCAGCAAGAGTTTTACCTTTGAAAGGTTCGGAGTCGCTGAGAATAGGTGCGAATTCGCCGATTTTAACAGGTACATTTTCGATAGTAGATTGAACATTCAGGCGGTAGTATTTCGCCAGAACAGGAGAGGGGAGACTAATACGTATGATTTTATCTTTCTTATTGGGCCAGACATTGACGTGCCTAGGGTATGAAAGTTCGCCAAAGTAAACTTTTTGCCACTCTTTATTATCTTGGCTGACATCTACCAAAAGACTCTTAATTCGACCCTTAACATTATTTAAAAAAGGGATGTGAACAAAGCCTTTGATTTGCTGCTCTTTCTTAAGGTCTACTGTTATAGAAACAGGGCCTTTTTGAGAGTGATTGAAGGATGTCCTAAAGTCAGCATCGAACAAAGCTTTAGCTTTATGGTTAAGCTTTCCATTGATTTGAACCTCATAGTCCGCAGCATTTGATAGAATGCTGCTTAGGAGGAAAATGATTGACACAACACGCACTGTGAATCTCCTTTTGTTTACAAGATATTTTACTGTTTATTATTTCAAATATTCTACCCTTTACTTGGATTTTTTACCGGCGAGCCAAGATGAGACTGAGGTACGCCGGTGGTCCAAGAGTCAATGCTAATCTATTTTCGTAGTTTTAGTGAACCTACGAATTGTCCGCGACCTGCCGGTGTTTTCCGATTAGTTATTTAAGAAAACTTTGTAGTCAGCTTCATTCATAAAATCGCTAAGGTCAACAGGTGGAGTGACTGTCAGTTTACATATCCAGCCATTGCCTTCGGCATGCTCATTAATAATTTCCGGAGCATCTTCAAGAGCATCATTCACTTCTGATACAGTCCCGTCCACAGGGCAGTAGATATCTGAGGCCGCTTTGACGGATTCAATTACCGAAATGACTTCACTTTGAGAGAACGAGTCATCTTCTTCCGGGATTTCAACGAAAGTTATGTCACCTAATTCAGCAGCGGCATGATTGGAGATCCCCATAGTAACAATTTCACCTGAAACTTCGATCCATTCATGAGCTTTTGTGTAATACTTCATTCTTATTTTCCTTATATAAAAAATTTGAAATCAGTACATCCATACAGATTATTAGAACGCATGGAAATGATGAAAGTGACTAAGAATTGTAGAAAAAGAGAGTGTAGAAGAGATACTTTAAAGTCATGAATCTTAAAACCTTATCTAATATCAATATAAGCTATTCGTATTCCACGTTTTGGAAGTGTCATGACCATCTAATTTCTATTGTGGGCTAATTCAATTCTTTAAATGCATCTCAAGCCTTGATAACTTTATCTGAAATTATTTAGGAAAGTTTATATGAATATTACAGCAGCAGAGTATGCCGAAAGACGACGAAAAGTATTAGAAATCCTTGGCGATCATGTGTTAATTTTGTTCAGTAATTTTGAACATCAGAAAAATAGCGATGTTAACTTTAAGTTTCGTCAGGATTCTTCTTTCTATTATTTAACAGGTTTTAATGAACCTGACTCAATTCTGGTTCTTGATCCACAAGGGGATGACAAGTTTTTAATGTTTGTGCCTCCCAAAGACAGCCACATGGAAATGTGGGAAGGTTTTCGGTATGGGCCTAAAGGCGTGGTTGAGACTTTTGGTGCGGATAAAGCCTGGGACAATAGTGAATTGGGAAAGGCCTTGATGAATCGATTAAAGTACAGGTCTGTACAGGTTATTGAGAAGTCACATCATCCATTACAAGAAGAGTTACAAGAGATAATTTTCAAAAGTGGAGCTCAGCGGGAAAAGCAGTATGCCTATAGAGAAATTCATCGCATGCGAAAAGTTAAGAGTGCGGCAGAGATAGAGCTGATCAGAAAAGCCTGTCGTATTAGTTCGGCTGCCCACAATTTACTTATTGAAAATGTCAAGGACTTTACAAATGAAGCGGATCTAGAAAATGAATTCGTTTACTTTTGCGCCAAACAAGGCTCTCAAGATCAGGCATACTATCCCATCATGGCAAGTGGAGAAAATGCAACCTGTTTACATTATCAGGTAAACAACCAAGCTATAGATAAACAAGGGAATATATTAGTCGATGCGGGCTGTTCTGTAGACTACTATGCCTCAGACATCACCAGAACCTTTCCTGCGTCTGGAAGCTTTACTGAAGAGCAACGCTTAATTTATAAAGCAGTTCTTAAAACACAGAAACTTTGTTTGGAAGCCGTCAGACCAGGTATTTCATTTTTGGAAATAGACCAGATAGCAAGGAAGTCCATTACTGAAGGATTGATAAACATCGGTCTTATAATAGTCCCATTAGAAGAAGCGATGAGAAAGGAACTTTGCAAAGAATTTTATCCTCATAACATCGGTCATCATTTAGGCTTAGACGTCCACGACTGCGATGGTTTGGACTATGAAGAACAACGTGGGCGAAACGTGAAGTATAAACTTGAAGAGGGAATGGTTATTACAATTGAACCAGGAATTTACATTCAAAATGATAATTTGACGGTACATGCCAAATGGCGCGGCATTGGAGTTAGAATAGAGGACGACATTCTGATCACTGAAGATGGTCATGAAAACCTAACTTTCGCAGCGTATAAAGAATTAGATGACATAGAGAGGTAAGACTTCTTAAATCTATTTATATATCCTTGAGATCTATTAGTCGTGAATGTGTAATTTGTGTTAAATTCTGACAGTTTTGTGTTGTTGAAATATGTATTTTTGCTAAAAATTACAAATAAATAGATATTCCTGAAATAGCTTTCAGATAAAAGGAATACAACCAGTAACTTTTAAAAACAAAACTATGGAGAAAGTCATGAATAAGGTCACTAAACTTACATTAGCTGGTGTTGTTGCTAGTACTCTAGTATTTGGTACAACTGGTTGTAGTTCTGACTGTGGAACTAGCGGCTGTGATGCTAAAAAACTGAGGGGGCTGGCTGCAAATGCAAAGTTGCTGGTAAGTGTAAGAGCGAAGCCAGGTAACTTTGTAGAGCCAGGGAGAAACCCTCCCGGGCGTTAAGTTATGAGAAGTTTACCAGACTTGGTAGTAGACATAGGCCTAAAGGTAGAACACTATCAGGAAATTTTTGAACAGAAACCGGATATTGGTTTTTTTGAAATTCTTTCAGAAAGTTTTATGATCGAGGGAGGCTTGCCTCTTAAGAATTTAGAAAAGATACTTGCACTTTACCCTGTTGTTCAACATGGATTTCTTTATCTATTGCTTCGGCAGAATAGTTGGACTTTAATTATCTAAAAAAGTTGAAGCAGCTTTCTGATTTTACAGAGTGTCCATGGTTGTCGGACCATTATGTTGGACACAAGCTCATAATCACAATTATCATGATTTATTGCCACTTCCTTATAAAGAAGAGTATGCTTCTTTTTTTGCCGAAAAAACACCTATGGTGCAGGATTAAATTGAAAAGCCTTTTGCTTTAGAAAACCTTTCCAGCTATGTGTCTTTTAAAGAATCAGAAATGACTGAATATGAGTTTTACTCGATGATAGTCGAGAAAAGTGGAACCCATATGATGCTGGATGTAAATAATGTCTATGTATCTTCAGTCAACCACAAATTTGATCCTATGGATTATTTTAAAAACCTTCCTCACGAAAAAATTGTTCAGGTCCATTTAGCCGGCCATAGTCAATTGGATAATGGATTGATTTTAGATACTCACGATAATTATGTCTGTGATGAAGTTTGGCAGCTTTACAAATATATAGTGCAAGTCACAGGTGGAGTTTCTACTCTACTTGAATGGGACGACAATTTTCTTCCTTTGGATGAGACTATCGCTGAATCAAAAAAGGCAGAAGTATTTCGTGAGGCTACAGTATGAAGCCTTTAATGGCTGTCCCTGAATCACTGGCAAAGCTACAAACTTTTATGGGACAATCCGTTAGTACATCTTTTTTATGGGATAAGGAAAACTCTAAAGACTTTGATTTACAGTTAGAGTTCTATGCCGAGAGTCTTTTGAAAGGGATAGAAGAGCAGGGGGCTGTAAGCGCTTCGGAGAGATTGGGTACTTATAATCGAGATTACTGGTTTCGACTGTTCACTATTCTTCAAAATGAGTTTCCGGCTGTGGTGAAATTGATTAACTACAACGAGTTTAATCGCTTGGCTCAGGAATATTTACAGGCTTTTCCTTCCTGTTCACAAATCTTAAATTACCTGGCAGATTATTTTCCCGAATTTATGGAAATGGATCACCGCTGGAATACTCCAGATCTTAAAAAGGCTGTGGAGTTGGATTACTGCTTTATCAAGGCTTTTGATGCCCCGCAGTCAATAACCTCCGGTAAAACCGGAGGCTTGGAATTGGAACCGCTCAAAGCGGATTGTTAGTATCTAATCTTTACT
>JAKVBD010000118.1 GCA_022446985.1 Lentisphaerales bacterium | reverse complement strand
TTTTAAAGAGGGACCTCATATGTAACTATTGTTAATGGTCTCAAATATTGATGTTTAAAAATGGGAAAAGTTTAATTAAAAAGAACCCTATTCACTTTAAAGATGTCATGGCCACCTTAAGAGATATTACTGGTGCTGCTTACCCGGAAACTTTCAACAACCAAAAGGTTAAACCTATGCAAGGAGAAAGCTTTCTGCCAATTTTACTAGGAGAAGAGTTTAAAAGGCAAAAGCCACTATTTTTTGAGTTTGCCAGAGGCGGTGCAATACGAGATGGGAAATGGAAATTAGTAAGCAAATCTTTGAGCAAAAAGAAAGTCACTACAAATGCGATTGAGTGGGAATTATATAATATCGACAAAGACCTAACTGAAACAGAGGATTTATCACAGCAATTTCCTGAAAAAGTTAAGCAACTCAGTCAGGCATGGCAGCAATGGTATATAAGTAGTTACGGGATAACTAAATCAAAATAAATAGCCTATCCTTCTCGGGGTAAGGTTATTTATTAGGCTAAAAATTATATCGAATGCGCATTTTATGACTATATTTCGCGAATTGCAAAAAAGTCCGATAAGATCATTGTCGTAATGATACATAATAAGAATTTTAAAGTGTGTCGTATGAAAAAAGATTTACATAAATTCACCCTAATTGAGCTTCTCCTCGTCATTGCTATCTTAGCAACCCTCACTTACCTGCTTTTACCATCACTGGGGCAAGCCAGAGAGAAAACAAGGCAAGCTGTCTGCCTCTCAAATCTTAAGCAGGTAGGGATCGCTCTTCACAGCTTTACTCTGAATAATAAAGGAAAACTCCCCGGTGGCCTCTGGGGCGAACAAAGCCCTCGTTACAAACTTGGCAAGAACAGTGGTAAGTTTGGCACCTATCTGGCGGCTTATACCAATCACCCAGATCCGACTAATTCTTATCAGGAGTTCACACTGCTCCATTGTCCATCTTTCATCAGAAATGCGGAAGGGACTGATCCAATTGAAGCCGTACAATATAGGAAAGCTGGTATGAGTTCAGATTGGAAGTCTTACTTTGGCTATCCTGAATGGCAGGGAGACCCTTCCAAAGAGCCCTATTTTATGTCTCAGGTCGAAGAGCCATCTGAAGAAAGTTTTGTCATGGAAACAGATAGTCTTCTTGATAATGCGGCTAAAAGATCAGTAGTTCCTCATCACAGCTTCAGAGGCGGTGGAGCACTGCGTAGTCGAGGTTTCTTTGACGGCCATGTCGAGATCAGCACTAAAGGCATCCTGAACTGAGCTCATAAATGACACATATTCTTTCTCTTAAAAGGAGAAAACTATTGCCGAGCTGGTAAACCGGGGCATCCTCTACCTCAGGCACCTTTTCTTGTTTCACAATTCATCTTGTCTGGCTTCGCTATTCACCTTAAGCTCAGCGATCCATAAGGGACCCAGTTATAAACCTTTAAAAGTAAAACACTAAAACTCAAAGAAGTAAATTTTAATAATTGAGTTAAAGAGATTTCTCACAGGAAAATGGTCTTCTCTGTACTGCTCAATAATTTTATCTATTCTAGCCGCATCCTGAACGTAAAAGTTCTCTTCCCAACGAATAACGCAATAGACTTTTAATAAAGCCACCGGCAATACTTTCCTCTTCTGTTTTAAGATAGTCTTTGAAACCGGCAAAATTACGGATGACTTTGTCATTCAACTTCACCGTGGCGGCAGAATTGTTATGGTTAACTGCGTCTATCGTATTGAAGGCATTCATTACTACTGCGATTGGATCCATTCTTTTATGACAGCTAAAACACTTTGGATTTTGACTGGGCTGCTTTAAACGTTCGTGCAAAGGTACATTTCCTGACTGTTGGTATTGCTCCAGGTTTATGTCAACCGGTGGAGGCGGCAGTTTCGAATCGAGAATATTTTTTAAAATCCACTCCGCTCTCTTAATAGGCAAAGGCATAAGTCCATTTCCAGTCGCTGTCAAAAAAGGCACCAGAACTTAAGATGCCACCCCGATTTGCGGTATTGAATGAATACTTCTTTAACTCCTCAGAACTTTCTTTAGAGTGACTTTCATAAAAAAGTCTGAAGTTTATCATTCAAAATAGAATAGTCTGCGGTAACCAGTTCATGTACAGCTCTATTCTCCTGAAAGAGGTAAAGAATAAAGTCTCTCATTTCACGGGTAAATGCCGCTAGTAATTTATCCCGATAAAAGATACCAAACTTCTGTTCTGACGGCATAATATTTTTAATTACCGGTAAGTGCAGCCATTGCTATGAAAAACTACCGACAAAGCGGGGAAAGTTTCTATGGGCAACCAACGACTCGGTAAATTCACTTGTTCGACGGCTTTTTACAGCTTTTGTATATTGCTCATTGAACTCCTTGGAAGGAGGAGATTCATGCAAGACATAGGAAAGTAATCGTGGGTGTTTACGACGGTCTCTGAGGTCATATTCCAAAGTCAAAAACTCTGGTAAAAGGCAGAAGGTAACCAGGGCATTCCCATAAGACTCTTCCGGGCCTATTTGACGTTGTTGGAATTTACTGAAAATATAATCATAAGACATATTCATCTGGATCAAATTGTCATTGTGAAGTGCGCTGAAATTTTTGCGAATGCTTATATTATCTATGCGTTTATAAGCATCGACTGAGTACTCACTGACTTCAACATCGAAAGGACCCTCGATAGTAATATTCTGCATACGGATCATCGGTAGATCGTAGTCCTTCGTACGAATGTACTTTTTTTGAACTCTTCGATATTCTTCCGGAGTCATCTCTCTTTTATAAATATGATCACCGATCAAGCGCGTTATATGACCTTCCTAAAAGAGAGATTTGGCAAAGCTAAAGCCTATGCCATTTCTTCGATTGAGGGAGATGTCCACGGTATAACGAGTCATCTCAGAAGATTGTATTTCAATGCTGTGTAAAGCTTTTCTATGAGTGTGAGGATCGTTTTGGCCAGGAGGCACGAGGTGAAACCTGATCGGTAAACTGTAGGGATCCTCATTGAGAAATTGCTTGAAGTAATCAGCTGGTTTTTTACCATATTTCTTTTCATCAATAGGACCTAAATTAAGAGCCTGAGCATCAACTGGAGGAACTGTAAGTTTGTCGAGATTTTTTTGAATTTTACTTTTCGGGCCGACTAGCCTGAATAATTCACAAAAATAGAATAGAAAGTCATTGAAATTTGCACAAGTATCTATAGTCGAGTTATTTAAGTATAATTTACTGGTGAGATTAAGCGAAAAAAGTTGGTTTCGGTGTACATTAAGTTTACTACAGCAAAAGACACAAAAACCAACTTAAGATTTTAAACTATGACTTCATTGAAAGAAGATCAAGTCCAAAACGTTCAGCCAATGTTATTCAGCAATATCAATGGCAAGAAACTACAATTACAATTCGACGCACCAGAGGTTAGTAGTGATGCTGGTATGTTGATTTTACGCGAGGTCGAAAGGCACACAAACTTTATCAAGAATTTTGCAGAATCATTTATAGATAAACGCAACCAGTCATACGTGAAATACAGCCAACAATAGCTGGTCTGACAGCGGGTTTTACAGATCTGCAGTGGCTATCCCGACTGTAATGATGAAGACTCTTTAAAAAACGATCCAGCTCTTAAAGTTTCCGTTGGCCGTTCTCATCTATTGTATGAATAAGGCCTACACCTCTTGAAGTCGGATGGTTTTGATTGGCCTCTATTTGCGCCGCCTAAAAAGGATTGACTGACTTGCCATTTTTAAAGTAACCGCCGATCCACTTCTTGTAGTACCTTTCACCCTTATCAATCGCCGGATGATCTGCATAATAAATCATCATCATGCCAACCCCTTTTACAGCCAGTTGATCAAGCTTTTGCCAACCATTACCTATGGCTCGTGTCGCATCACAATATGATAATGGCATCGGCATCATCCAGAATAGAGGAATCTTTAGGAAACCCCAGGTGAACAAAAGCGTTGACTTTAACTTTTGACTGACTGTTCAAATGTTTAGCCAACAAACGAGAACCGGCTTTAAGCTCGTGATCACCAGGGCCATGGCTTCTCCCTCCATGTAAAAAAAACAATTTTTGCAGCTTTGTCGTCGGCGGCATATGCGCCAAAGAAACCAATAAAGAGCAGCATAAAAATTAAACGATTCATATACACACCTTGAACACTTTTGGTCGACTCTTAATCACATTAAAAGAAGTCAAATGATCTTCTAATTTACATAATCCAGATTTGGATTGAAATTATGGCTTCAGTGTTTTGATAAGTCAACAGACAAGAAATAGGAAAAATAAATTAATCTTTGAAACCTTCAGAGAAGAGCAATAAACAGGGTAATTTTAAGTTAGTTCAAATAACATCAAAAGTTTGATTCTCTGCCAAATAACCACGAAATTAGAATAACTCTTGCATTTAAAAACTATTGCGATGTAATTCACATATGGAAAATTGAATTGAGGGTTTCCTGAGAACTACATAAGAAGAAAAATAAATTCACACTTATCGAAATACTGGTGGTTATTGCCATAATAGGTATCCTTAAAAGTATGCTCTTTCCTGCCTTGGCAAAGGCACGTGAAAAGACAAAACTCGCCATCTGTCTCAATAATAATAAACAGATCAGTATAGAAAATTATTCCTATCTTAGCAGTAATGATGGTTTATAACCGACTGGTATGCCTTTCGATGATTTATTATCCGCCTATGATGGAAGAGAACTATCTCAGGCAGAAATAAATACTGCAGAACTACCCGCGGCCTATAAAAGTGGCATATATTACTGCCCTGCCGCCAAAGCTGAAAATGACGAAGATGTAAAATTGGCTAACCGCTCTTACGCTATAAATGGCGGGAATAATAAGCGTTTGAAATCAGGCAGAGGCTTAACATGGGAAGGACATGAGGAAAATAGCTCCATTGCAACAGAACCGGCTAAGTCAAGAAATATCTCACAGGTAGTATCTCCTGCAGGGTCGTTTTTCATAGGCGAAAGAGATATGCCCAGTCCTCGCCCCTGGAACAATATTTTAGGGGGTATGAGAGGTTCACACATCACTATTCAATAGTATGATGAAGGAAGTGTACAGGATTTTATTACCGGGGTACAACTACTTGTTTCTTATGATACTCATGGAGAGTACAAGTTGACTTTCAGTAAAGTGGATCGTTCTGCGCAGCTTATGAACTACCTTGAATTCAGTAAACCACCCTACTGGTTTTACGATGAGTAATACTTTTATTCGATCAAGTAGATAGAGGCCTTAGCGTTTAAATACGGACTTTCTTTTCTCAGTATAAAAAAGTATCCTCTGAGTATCACTTAGATACCCAGGGGACCTCGTCTTCATTTACTTGGCCAGGACAGGCTCATCTTTTCTCAGAGCACCTGTCAAAGCATCGTAAAACCTCAGATACAGGAAAAATTATTTATCAACGATGAAATGAACGTTTAATTCATTTCCAAATGTTTAATTATTGTTTATCAATAATATTTAGATCACCCTTATCAGAGGGGTTTTAAAGCCTTTGTTTACAATTACCTTAACTTATTTTATAAATTTTCTGGTTTTGCCAAAGTTTTAACAAAGGGTTTAGTTCGCGGACATATGATGTATTTCCAAGTCTTGGGGATTGAGCTTCGGAGTTTTTCTATGGGCCTTTGATACTCCGGGTTATTAGACAGATTGGTATATTCCTTAGGATCTTTGCTTATATCATAAAACTCTTCAGAACCATCGGCATAGTGAATGAGTTTCCACTGATTCAGCCTTACTGCAAAGTTTCCAGGTCCGTAACTGATCAGTACCGGTTTGTCCCATGCGACATTTTTCGTCTTCAGCAGAGGGCTTATGCTATTACCATCTAAGTCTTGAGATAAATCTAAGTGACAGAGATCAACAAGGGTTGGATAGATATCTTGCAAACTCACAGGACTATTAATTAGTTTTCCTTCTTTCATCCCAGGCATTTTAATGATAAAAGGGACCCTTGTTCCCTGTTCCCAAAGGGACATTTTACGCCAATGCTCTTTTTCGCCCAGATGCCACCCATGATCCCCCCAAAGAACAATGATGGTATTTTTTGCGTAAGGAGATTCTTCTAGCGCTTTCAGGACTCTCCCCACATTGTAATCAGCGTAAGAACTCGTAGCCAAATAGGCATGAACCAGCTTTCTCCAAATATCCTCTTTTGTTTTAATGATTTCATGCTCATTTTTCTTAAAAAAAGGATAAACTGTCTGAGCTATATATTTCCCGGCAGCTGGAATATCATCGAGATCGCCTTCCGGAACTTCCGGTAATTGTATTTTATCGACATCGAATTGATCATAGAACTTCTTTGGAGCAACCCAGGGGGCGTGAGGCTTAACTAAACCAACTGCCATAAAGAAGGGCTTATTGTGTTTAACTTGGAGTTGATCGATGGCCCAATTGACAATCTCTCCGTCTAAATCATCCGAGTCTGGATCTGACGCACTTATCCCAAATGTAAAATCTTTTAATGGCCGTAAAGCATCTTCACCAAATATGTAAGTTACCTCTTTACTGTTTTTATCTATACGAGCAGGTATAAAAGTATTCCAGCCTCTGGAATCATGGTAGCTCTTCCCATGATAAATCTTCCCACGTCCTATGGTATGATAGCCATTTTTTTGGAAGGCAAGCTGAAGAGGAATGCGTTCAGAAGAGATCAAATTCTTTGGTAAGTAGGTCTTATGGTGAAAATAGACGCCTGTGCGATGCGGATACATGCCATACATTAAAGAAGTTCTGGAAGGTCCACAGAGCGGAGCCGAGCAATATGCACGGGTAAAGGCTACTGATTCGCCGGCTAATTTATCGATATTTGGAGTTTTGGACTGGGGATGCCCTTTTAAGTATCCTACCCAGTCATTTAAATCATCAATAGCAAGGAATAAAACATTTGGCCGCTCATTCTGTTCTGAATCTTGAGCATTCAAGTTTAAGCTTATTAGACACAGGCAAAGGCAGTATTTAACACAGAGCTTAAAAATATTCTTATTAAGTAATCGAGTATCAAGTGGTAAGCTCAACTTCTGGCCATTATTTGAGACGGTATTATCCATATAGTTATCTATCCTTTAGTTCTTTTCTTTTAAAATAGCCCTGGCGTGAATCGCATAGTGACCGCGAAAATCATTACTATAAGCTTCAAGAGTTTTCTTTCCCATACCCTGGTAATCACCACAACGGAACAAGGCTCGTGCGAGAATAAGTTCTCTCAATGAAATCTCGCGAGTTGTACAATCATAATTACTTTGCGGAGTCATTTTTTTGGTATTATTTATTTCGACAAAAGCATTGCCTTGGGTCTTTGGAAGTTTTAAAAGTCCGACAAGAGCTTTTGCTGCTTCCGGCTTTTTAAGAGTTTCAAATGCTACAGACAGGGCGCGGAAGTGCGACAGGGCATGATCTGTATTGAGTTGCTTAGCTTTTTCGATAAGTATTGGCAGAGCTTTTTCGTCGCCCGTACGACCAAGAGCTATAATTAAGTTATCCAAAGGACTTGTGGTTGGGCCAAAGTTACCGCAGCCTTTAAACTTCCAGCCTTTATCCCACTTTGCTTCGCTGACTGCAGTCATAAGATCTTCAGTACCGGTAGCATCATACAAAATGCCAAGTACATGAGCGTAACGAAGTTTAACTTCTCTGTTATTTGTAGCTTTGTAAGCCGCCTGTAACATTGGAATTGCAGTTTCAATTTGAGTTAAAATTTTCTCAATACCGGAGTAATCATTACCAAGGGTTTTTACAGCTTCACTAATAGTACTCTTACTCAAAGGGAAACTGTCTTTTGCATCAATGAATTTTTCTGGGATAGTACCAATATCGACTAAGTGCCTTTGCAGTTCTTTAATATCAATCTTTCGTACTGTTGACTGGTCTCGAGCAGCCATAGCTGAAGCGTAACCCGCAGCATAGCTGTGGTTTTCAATATCGCGTTGCATCCGGATGACCGGCATAGCATCACCATCACCACTGATTCCCAATCCGGTTACCAGAATACCATCATAGCCTTTAGGTAATAAAGCGCGGTAAGGGATATTGCCATACATGTACTCTCTTTTCTGACGATATACCATAAACATATCATGTCTCGAGAAACCATGGTTATCAAAATCACTTTTGGCTACAGTAATTACATCCGGGTAAACTCGTTTATTGAGGATGTCCATTGGTGTGATGTAAACATCGCCATAGATGCGTCGTCTAACTCTTGAATCAATGAGCTGTCCTAAATCATACTGATTTTTAAACTTTTTCTTAGCAACTACATACATTCGCCAAGTATCCAAGACATCGTCATCATGGCCAAAGGTCCAGTCTGAATTCATCACATTTTGACCAGGTTGCCAAGGAGGTAAACCAGTTCCTTGAACTGAGATATGTTTATTGTCGATCATTTGAGTTTTTAGTCCGGCGCAGTGCGGAATTACTGAGTTACCAGTAGAGTCAATGACGGTGTTGGCGAGAATAACACCACGGCCTTCTGGAGTGGCGACCACAACCCCTGTAAAACGCTTATCTTGAACAACAGAGCCCACACCAAGAGTCAGGTACCAGATTTCACCACCGGCTTTAAGTATTTCTTTGCGTAGCCACTCCATCTTTGTCTCAATATCAAAGGGGATGTTTTTGTGCAAGCCTCTTGGCTTAAATTTTTCATCTGCTGTTGTCGTAATTTCTCTTTCTACTTCAGCATTAAAGCCAGCCTTGTTACCGTTGTAATACATGGAAATACGACCAAGTGTACCTACTCCGGCAAGACCATGCAAATGCTCAATGACAAGTGTGCGGGCACCTGCACGAGATGCACCAATAGCAGCAACTGCTCCACCGGTTCCGCCTCCGACAACAACTGTGTCGTAACGACCGATAACAGGTAAAGCTCTGGCAGGACTGCGAATAGCTCCCTCGCTTGGCTTCCAGCGCAGGCCAGTTAATACATCACCAACTTCAGCTTGAATCGTTGCTTTAACCTTATGACCGGCAACAATCAATTCACTGGCTGGAGCCAGTTTTCTGTCTATGGCTTTTTTCGCGATCTTTGCACCCAATCTTTGACCAAGCTGTAAGCTGTTGAGTGGTCTGAGTAATTGTTCCGCCGTTGAACGTGAAACATCGGCACAACCACCAAGAACATAAAGATATTTTAAGCCTTTAGGGATCATTGCTTCAACTGGAATATGATTAGCGCTTTCCCATAAATCTTTGTGAGGTTTGATTGATTTTAAGTTGTCCGGTGGAATCTGAAAAAGCTTCTCAGAATAAGTCGCCTGACCAAAATGATAGCTTTTATCACGAGCAATTCTGTCTGCTTTAATGAAAGATTTAAAGAACCGTCTTTCATCTGGATCTCTAAGTCATACTCGTAAACCGGATATGATTTCTTCTCAGTTTTTTTACTTTTCTGAAGTACGGTGTATTTAAAGCCTAAATCTTTTGCCTTTGCATTGGGCTTGCCTCCGACAATGATACGCTTGAACTTTTGTACCCCCGCTGAGTAGGGAGTAAAATCGGCGCCCGCAATTCGGGCGGCAAAAGCGCGATCTGAAGCATCGATGATAATCTTCCCGCGTATCGCCTGTCTACCAGAACGATTAGCTACCACAATTCCGGCAATTTCACCATTTTGATCATGAAGTATTTCTGTTAGGTAACTTCCATAGAGATAAGGGACTACATTATTTAATAGAGCTTCATCCAGCTTTCGCTTAACATCCATTGGTTTCACCAACGAGTAACCATTATTTGTTTTTTCTGCATTACCATAAATAGATTTGCCCAGTTCAGTCTTTGGCTTTTGATCAGACTTAACCCATAATCTCTGAGTGGCACAGACATCTTCTCCAAGATAAGGACGATCAGTTACAAGAAATACTTTCGCGCCTTGCTTAGCAGCAGCTTCTGCGGCGGCAACACCTCGTAGAGTTCCACCAACCACTATGACATCCACATCATAGGATAGGGGGATTTGCCGTTCAGATTCACTGACGGTTTTAGATTGTGCCTGCCCTTGCGTAGGCAGAAAGATACTTAAAACTAAAAGATGGATAGACATCCAAGTCTTCATAGAAAACTCCGGTATTTTTTTATTTGTTGATTCTAAATTTGAGTCAATGAAAAACCTGCCGCATATTTTTTATTTTTTTTTTCGGTGATTGGCTGGTGATGAAAGTTCCCTTTTGGGTTATTTATAAGTCGTTAATTGTAGGACTAAGCTAGAGAACGTTAATGCAACTTGGGAGGCTAATTCCCTGAGTGCGGCCTATCTCTTGCACTTTTCCCGTTTTGGGATCGAGCCTAAAAAAGATTACTTTGTCACTACGCTGGTTTGCGACCAGCGCAAAATCCTGATGTATAGCGAAGTTTCTGGGGCTGTCGCCTATGGTAGATTCATTTTAGAGGAACTTGAGTTTTCCTCCTTTCTCTAAAGAAAAAACAGCTAATGAATCGTGGCCGCGATTGGACGCATAGACAAGTTTCCCTTCGGGGTGCAGGTGGACATCTGCGCCACTATTGCTTTTTTGAAATCCTTAGGAAGACAGCTCTTTGTATCAGTTGGAGTAAGTTGGCCATTAGCGTAACTAAAGGCAGTTAAAGTGAAACTCCTTTCGTTGATGAGGTAGGCACTTTTGCCATTGGGGTGAAAGGTAAAGTGACGGGGCCCGGCATCAATTTTTGATTTGTAATCGAGATCCGAGCGGTGCTTTAATTTTGAACCCTGAACTTCGAAAACCTGAATGAGGTCACGCCCTAAATCCGGCATGAAGCCTAAGCACCCATCCAGATCAAACTTGAAGGCATGGGGATGAATTTCAGTTTTTTTCTAGTTTAATTAATTCAGTAATTTATACATTTAGTTTTTAAGGAGTTATTTAAGTACATTTAAGAAAGCCACGAGATCTCGTAATTCTCTTTTCGAAAGGAGGTCTTTCATAGATATCATTCCTCCGATGGCTTTAGTTCTGGACTGAACGTCTTTTTTATTAATTTTTAAGATTTTGCCATCACTGGTTTTTAGAAGAATTTCTGTAGTATTTTCTTCCATGAGGATTCCCTCCAAACTCTTTTGGTCTTTTAGAACTATGCTTACTCTGCCATAACCAGGAGTCACGACAGCCTGTGGATCGAGCATGGATTGCAAAAAATATCTTGAATCATGCCTATTGGCAATCCCTTCCAGAGAAGGGCCAATTTGCATAGAGCTTTTTGAAAGAGAGTGACACTTTGAACAAAGTGCTTTGGTATTCGTTAGAAATATCCTTTTGCCAATCTCCGGGTTTCCTCCAGACAGTAACATTTCCGTAGAATTTGAAGATTGGATTTTATTAAGCAAAGTTTGGACTTCCCGGTCAGTTTTGCCAAGAGCTTCAGCAACTTCAAAAATCTCAAGTTTTATAGTATTGGAAACTTCATTGGAATTAAACTTTTGTAGAAGACTTTTAATAACTTCATGACGATTTTTTAGTTTTGGTATCAGCGAAACTGCAAGTTTGAGTTCATTAGAGTCTTGTGAACTTTTGAGAGAATTTTGAATGTAAGCAGAAAGATCATAATCTCTCTTTGATAGTACTTTGACTGCTGCGGTCCTAAGTTCCGGGGCTGTAGAATTTAAAAAATGCTCTGCGAGTTCTCTGGCTCTTTCATTTTTACTCGCCGCTAAAAAATTAAGCAGGACTATTTTTTGTTCTTGTTTTACCTTCTTATCTGAAATCTTGCTCTCGATAAAAGCCCAGGTTTTTTGTGGACTAAATTGCACCAAAAGGTTTAATAATTTTGACTGGTCTTCTAAGGGCAGTCTCTGCATAGCATTAAAAGAAAGCTGAACCTGATCCTTGGATATTGTAACCGGATTATTCTTTTTGATAGGAAAATACCTTCCATCGACCGGATCCAGAGTATGTTCTTTTGACCAATTTAATAGATTACTGAAGGCATAATTTCTTGATTTTTTATCGGTTTTAGAGTCGATGACAAAATTGAGAATACGAGAATAGGCTTCTTTGCCTCCAAGTCTTCGGTTAATGGCAAGACTACGGACATTGAATGTCAGACTGTTATTGTTTGATAGAAGTTGCGCGAACCTCTGCATACTTGGTCGATTCTCGCCAAATGATTTTTCATTTAAAGTGTCGTATAACGCTCGAGCGGCATCGTCCTTGACCTCTACAGCAGTGTCATTCAAAAATTCAGTGATTTCATGGTAAGCTTTCTTAATTCTGAGAGCATTCACGGCAGCATTTCTGACAGTGCTTCTTTTGTGTATTTTTAATGTTAAAAGCTCTGCATCTGAGGAGGTTTCAGCCAAGGCTCTAATAGCATTACAGCGAAGAACTGGATGTTGAGATTTATCTTTTTCAATTATTTCAATTAATCGTAAGAAAATCCCAGTATTTTTAAGTTTAGCCGCTGCAATTGCAGCTAAAGATTGGACTCGCAGTGATGGATCATTCAAGAGTTTTTTAATTAATCCATTTGGATCATACTTCAAATTTCCAAGAACTCTTGCAGTCTGAGCTTTTAGTTCATCTTCAGAATCATGAACCAAAGTGCTATAAAAGTCTGCATTTCTGAACTCAAGTTGATTTAACGCCCAGAGTGCATGAACTCTTGCCAGGACGCTTTGTTGCTTATCAAGGACAAAAGATTTTAAAAGAGATGTTTCGTTCCTCTCTACTAACTCAAATTGGCTAGTTCGGCGAAGCCTCCGGTCCGGGCTGTTTAACATAGAAACTAATTCTTCTTTAGGGAGCGCTTTTACACCAATGTTCAAAGTTTTCTGTACCTTTAAAGTATCTTGATTTGCTTCAGGGTTCCTCAGAGCCCATAGTGTACTTTTGTTTCCTGGTTTCCAAAGAACAAAGACTAAATCGCCATTTGGGCTAAAGTCTGAACTAAGAACTTGAGATCCTAATCCTTGTATTAGCTTATCTTCATTTTCTCTTTTAAAAGAGGCTCCATCCGGCTTCATCTTGAATGCCACAATGATTCCCTTACAGCCAAGAAGAAAGTGATTTTTATACTTCCCACCCAAAGCCGTTCATGGCTGATATGAAAATGAGGCAGGAGCATTCCAACTATTTTCAATAGCAGGAAGAAAATGACGACCTTGTCCTTGATGCATTGGCATCCACATTTTCTCTGCTAACCAGGGGTTATACTTTTGATTTGAAAGAGATCTTAAATGTCTTGTACTGCTTCTGTACTGGTAATAACAGCGCCAACCGGAATCACTTCCTTCGGGAAGATAAACGAGGCGTTCACGTTCACCTTGAAAATCGGCATCGTGATCAATCGAAAACATGTTGCCGTAGTCATCAAAGTCGAAGTATTGGCAATTCCTCAACCCAATAGCAAAGACTTCAAATTCTGATCCATCTGGGTTACATCGCAATATGGCTCCAGAATGAAGATTTTTGACGCGGTGGCCTTCTCTGGTTTTGACATTGAGCCCTCTGTCCCCCATACTCCAGTAAAGCTTGCCATCATAACCTTGAATTATGCTGTGCAGGTCATGATTCCCATAACCAAAATGACTTGCGAACCCATGAACCAGGCTCTTAACTTGATCTGCTGTGCCATCCTGGTCTGAATCAGTCATTTTCCATAAGTCAGGAATGACTGTGGTGTAAACATGGTCTCCAATCGGCATAACACTGTGTGCTCTTCCTGCTACTAAATCATTAAAGCCCTCTGCAAAGATATTTATTTGATCAAAGTAACCATCTCGACCAGGGTTACTTAGTGTCAAAACTCTTTCTTTTCTTACAGAGAGGTCTCTAAAGTCAACTTTGCCATCTTTGTTTAAATCTCTCATTCTTTGAGAACGGATAACTTTCGGGGAGTAATTGTTAAGAATCCACTCCTTTTTTTGCTCAACTGAAGTTAAGCTCATATCAAATTCCTGGAGATGAAACGAACGGAGTATACTCAGCTCTTCATTATCTCTGAACGATTGAGACACATAGATTGTTCCTTTTGGGTCAATACCGACACCCATAAGGTTTTTTACACTGAAGTTTGAGTTGAATAATGGAACAGCCTCAAGATTACCTTTACCTTTTAAAACTCCAGCTGTTTGAGCTTGGATTTCTCCAATTCCAAATACGAAGAGAACTACTATTAAAAACTTCATTCCATAAACCTACTTTTTTACACAAACACTAGACCATATCCCAGTAAGCCACCGGATTATTGTAAAAAAACAACACTTTATAGGAGGATAATCCGTCAATATTTATAACAAAAATCAGGTGGCCATCAAATGTTTATTGATTGAGCATTTTGCAGAGGTCGAGATTGCACCTTTGTAAATCCTCATCATGGCAGCCAAAGCAGTAGCGGTCATAAAAATTGAGTGCTTTAGGGTCAAGATCTGATTGTTTTTGTGCATATTTTGTTGCAGGGAACTCAGTCTCTCTCGATTGCAGGGAGTTTCCTGTGAGCACTAATAGACAAGTGAAAAATGCTGGTTTTAAAAAGTTTACCATGTAAAAAACCCATAACTAAAATTGTGATATATTATTTCTGTCAACATTTAGTGAGAGGCAATTGTACAGAAAATATTTAATTTTTATAACCATATGTTTCTTACCTCTATATAACTTTAATTATTAAAATATAATATAACTATTTGCGCATTGTTCATGATTTTAAGTCAATATTTAGGCACTCAAAAGTTTTACCTTCAGTGCATGAAAGTGAATTAGCCTGACCTGCATAAAACATTTTTAGGAATTGAACTTTGTCGGGGGCTTGCCTAAAGAACGTTTACGCAAGTTGGGAGGGTAATTCCTTCGGTACGACCTTTCTCTTTCAGTTTGCCCGTTTTGGGATCGAGCCTAAAAAAGATCACGTTGTCACTGAGTTGGTTTGCGATAAGTGCAAAATCCTGATGTATAGCGAAGTTTCTGGGGCTGTCACCTATGGTGGATTCATTTGAGAGGAACTTGAGCTTACCTTTTTTCTCCAAAGAAAAGACAGCTAAAGAATCGTGGCCGCGATTGGAAGCATAGACAAGCTTACCTTCGGGATGAACATGTACATCTGCACCGCTATTGCGCTTTTCGAACTCCATGGGAAGATAAGTCTGTGTATCCGTCGGAGTAAGTTGACCATTAGCGTAATTAAAGGCAGTAAGAGTGAATTCTCTTTCGTTGATGAGGTAGGCACTATTACCATTGGGGTGAAATGCCGGGGCCCGGCACCAATTTTTGATTTGTAATCCAGGTCCGGTCGGTGCTTTAATTTTGAACCCTTAACTTCAAAAAACTGGATAAGGTCCCGTCCTAAATCAGGCATGAAGCCTAAGCGTCCCTCTGGATCAAACTTGAAAGCATGGGGGTGAATCTTTTTGCCTTTCCTTTACGGTTGTTTTTGAAGCGGATTTCTTCAATTGAGTGTTCAATTCTACCATCCTTGGCCAACTGAAAAATTCAATATATGCAGCCACAAAAAGCGGTGCCGACAAGGAGTGCCCCTTGAGTTTTCATGTGACAGAGTTTAGCCTCAGTTGGGAGGGAGTTGATTTCAGTTAATTTCTCAGTGCGACGATTGAAACGGTAGGCTTTTACAAGACAAGTGTCTGTCCCTATCGGGCCGATAAAACATTCGGAATAAAGAATCCCATTGTGATAACATTGGAAACCGTGATCTTCACCTTTTCCGACATGATTAATTTCGCTACT
>JAKVBD010000117.1 GCA_022446985.1 Lentisphaerales bacterium | reverse complement strand
TTCTTTGAAATCTCGAGTTTTCGATTGAATAACAACTCCTGCAGCATCGATTCCCGGCGTATGAGGATACTCTCTGGTGACTCCTTTATTGCCGCTGGCGGATAAAGCATCCTTATAATTTAAAGAAGAGTATTCTACTTTAATTAAAAGCTCGCCTTCCGGTAAATCTGATAAAGACCTTGGTTCTACACTGCGAACAAAACTGCCTTCTTGCTCTCTAACTACTAACGCTCTAAAAGCTTCCATGAACTATCTCCAAAATCCCGTTTTTGAAAGATAGTGTTGCTTTAGAAAATTACCTTAGCTTAAGATGCCTTTTATAACATGAGCTTCTTCGACACCGGTCAACTTAGTATCCAGTCCCTGATGCTTAACTGTAAATCTCTCGTGATCTATTCCGAGACAATGAAGCAACGTTGCATTCAGGTCATTCACTGAAACAGGATTTTCAACGATATTATAGGCGAACTCATCTGTTTGACCATAACTCATTCCGCCTTTAATTCCGCCGCCGGCAACCCACATGGAAAAACAGCGACCATGGTGATCTCGACCACTTCCCAGTTTTCCCTGGCTATAAACAGAACGACCAAACTCTCCGCCCCAGACAATCAAAGTATCATCAAGTAAACCGCGTTGTTTAAGATCCATGACCAAAGCAGCTGAAGCTTGATCTGTATCTTTGCACTGTGCTGCTAAGTCAACACTTAATTTTTGATGCTGATCCCAGCCACGGTGAAACAATTGAACCATACGTACATCACGTTCAACCATGCGACGTGCAAGTAAACAATTATAAGCGTAAGTCCCCGGCTTTCTGGCATCTTCACCATAGAGTTTAAATGTACTTTTCGGCTCTTTACTGATATCGACAATTTCCTGCGCTTCTTTTTGCATGCGGTAAGACATCTCATACTGTTCGATTCTAGTCAGAACCTCATTGTCCTTTTGACTGGCAAAGTACTTTTCGTTGAGCTGTTTCAGTGTATCGAGAACCATACGGCGATTTTTGCGATTGTAGCCTTTAGGGTCCTTCAGATAAAGGATTGGGTCACCACTGCTACGCAATTGCACACCTTGATTAACCGAAGGTAAAAAACCACTGCTCCAAAGTCTTGAAAATATTGGCTGTCCAGGGTTCTTCCCATTACCACTTGAAATAAGCGTCGTGAAAGCCGGCATATTTTTGTTTTTACTTCCCAGACCATAACTCACCCACGCTCCCAAGCTTGGGTGACCCGGAAATTGATGCCCGGTATTTAAAAATGTTATACCTGGATCGTGATTGATCGCTTCTGTATGCATACTCCTAATCATACATATATCATCCACAACTTTACTCGTATAAGGTAATAAATCACTGACCCAAGTACCACTCTGACCATACTGTTTGAATGGTTCTATAGGGGCACAAACAGGAAAGCTTTTTTGCCCAGCCGTCATACCAGTAACTCGCTGACCATTTCTAACGGAGTCTGGTAATTCCTTCCCATGCAGGCTCTTCATTTCCGGATGGTAATCAAAAAGGTCTATATGTGAAGGGCCACCTGACTGACAAAGATAAATTATATTTTTCGCCTCACCTCTAAAGTGAGGAGTTGTTGGTGCTGGAGCTCCTGCAGCTTGAGTATTTAGTGCAAATGACGAACCGGCAGCAGCGGCAGATAATTTAAGTAGATCTCTTCTATTCATGATTATTTCCTTGTTACCGTTTCGCTGAGATTTAACAGGATCGAACTCAGTGCTGTAAGAGCAGCTTTTTCAGCTTTGGAGTCATCTCCATTTACTTTCTTCTTGCCTTTACTTTTAGCTTTTGCTGTCCCCCCGATAAGCTTTGGATTATCTTTATAAAAAGCCAACTGCTCATTATAAGCTTTCTGTAAAACACTTATTTCAGTTGAATTGGGTTTGCGATTAAGAACTAATTCAATACCGTGAATTATTCTGGACTTGTTATCTTTCGATATTTTCAACAACTTTCCAGCTAAAGCCTTAGAAGCTTCTACAAATTGGGGGCCATTCAACGTAATTAAGGCCTGAGTTGGGGTATTTGTTGTTTGCCTTCTAGAAGTACAAACTTCTCTATTTGGGGCATCAAAACCTGCCATTACCGGATGCCCCGCGGTGCGTTTTATAGCACTGTACAAACTACGGCGATAGGCATTTTTCCCAGCTGATGGAAAATAGGATTGAGCTGTAAAGTTGCCGCCATGACCAAAGTGACTTACTTGAGACCAAAGGCCTTTAGCTTGTGGTGGGTAAACACTTGGACCGCCGACTTCAAAATTCAATAAGCCCGAAACAGCCAGAGCATTATCGCGAATAAATTCTGCTTTTAACCGATAGTTTGGTGCATAACTCATATAAGTGTTTGAAGGATCTTTTTCATGATACTCTTCACGCACTACTGAAGACTGTTTGTAAGTTTCTGAAGTCACAATCAACTTCAACATTTTACGAACATTCCAATCATCATCAACAAATTGTACAGCCAGAGTATCGAGAAGTTTCTGGTGACTCGGCACACTCCCCTGAGAGCCAAAATCCTCTGAAGTTTCTACAAGACCACGATTAAAAATCATCTGCCAAAGTCGATTTACTGCAACTCTGGCAGTAAGAGGATGATCAGGATGAGTGATCCACTGAGCTAATCCAAGGCGGTTCTTTGGAGCTTTTGCTGGAAATGCTAATAGGTTATCCAGGACACCCGAACTGACTTCTTCTGTAGGTTTATTGTACTGTCCACGGTCAAGAATAAATGTCTTTCTTGGTTGACTGTCGTTCATCACCATAACTGAGGTTTTACCAGTCTCTATTTGTTGTTGAATAACAGAAATCTCACGGTCAATATTATTTAAAGTTGCCTTAATCGCAAAACCCAAATTCTCTTTCTGGTTAGCAAATTGAACCTTTTGCTTGAGTAATTCTATGATTCTATTTTGATGGCTGATAACCATCTTATCTTTGGGTGTCAGTTGTGTATTTAAGTGCAAAAACGGTTTGGTATTTCCCATAGCGCCCTTACCTGGCTCTTGACTCTGATTGAAGAAGGCGTACATCCGGAAAAAGTCTTTTTGACTAACTGGATCATATTTATGATCGTGACACTGAGCGCATTTCACTGTGAGTCCCATAAAAGCCGTCGACACAGCATCAAGTTTATCAATGGTGTAATTGACACGATACTCCTCTGCGATTGTTCCACCTTCATGAGTATTCATGCTGTTACGCAAGAAGCCTGTTGCTGATATTTGTTCGGGAGTTGCATTGGGTATCAGGTCTCCCGCAACCTGTTCGGTGATAAAGTCCTTGAAGCTTTTATTTTCTAGAAAAGCACTGATCAGCCAATCTCTCCAGGCCCACATATCGCGATGATCATCAATTGAAAAGCCATTGGTATCGGCATAACGCCCAAGATCAAGCCACTCGATTGCCATTCTTTCCGCATAGGCAGGCGTCAACAAAAGTTTATCTACCAGCTTTTCATATTTTAGAGGATCTTTAGAGGCAACATATCGATCCACTTCTTGAGATTTAGGAACTATTCCGGTAAGATCCAGGTGTAATCTACGCACTAAAGTCCTTTCATCTGCTCTTGCTGAAGGGGTCATCTGTTTTGACTTCAACTTTGCATAGATGAACTGATCAATAAAGCTCGCATTCCACTCTGCTAAATCAGCCTTCGGAGGGACAGAACTTTTTGCTTTTGTAAATGCCCAGTGAGCTTCATAATTAGCCCCCTGCTCAATCCATTCCTTGATTAATGCAATCTCTTCAGGCTTCATCTTCTTCTTTGACTCCGGCGGTGGCATCAGATCATCTTCGTCGTCTGTGATCATACGCAGATAAACATGACTTTTATCGGCATCTCCAGGGAAGATTCCATGCCTGTCTTTGCGAACTCTGTATGCGCCTTCTTTACCGGTTTCTATATCCAGGCGTAATCTGCCCTCACGATCATGCTCATCCGGCCCGTGACAATGGAAGCAATATTCTGATAGAATTGGCCGAATCTGGCTATTAAAATCTATTTCCTTACCCTCAAGTAAGATTGAGAATAGAAAAAGATATATCACAGTTAGTCTAATCATAAGTCCTCTAAATTCGTAATAACACACAACTAACCTTATCGGCACTTCTCAGTATAAAATTGTATATTCAGAGTCACTAATTGTATATTTTCGGCATAACATTATAATAGAACTAACGCCAACTATGAGATTCATATGGACTCTGACTTTTTTAGTAGCATTAATTTACAGCCATTCATACATCAGTTTTTCAACTACGAACCTGATGCGTTTGTCTTTGCAAAGGACACAAAGTTTCGCTTCACCATGATGAATAACTGTCTGCTAAAACGCCTCGGGTTAAAATCAGAAAGTGAAGTTCTTGGAAAGACAGATTATGATTTTTTTGATACTAAGATGGCTGACCTATTCCGCATAGAGGATGAAGAAGTTTTCGAATGTAAACAGCCGGTCATGAACCGCGTCTGGAGTGTACCAAATGGCCGAGGTGGCCTTGACTGGTATGTCTCTAGTAAATACACACTTTTCAATTATAAAAATATGTTGGTCGGTTACATCGGCATCATGCGTGGTACCGCCAAAGCTGCGACCATTCTTGAGCCCTACTCGAAATTCTCAAACGTCATCGAGTATATCCAAAAAAACTATGCCTCAAATATAGAGATATCTAGACTGGCAGAGATGAGTAACTTATCCATCAGTCAATTCGAGAGACAATTCAAAAAGATACTCGAGCTAACTCCCATAAAATTCATCAATAAAGTACGTATGGATAATGCCTGTGAACTCCTGCTAAAAACTGACCAACCTCTCGCTTCCATAGCTCTTGAGTGTGGCTTCTACGATCACAGCTACTTCACACGGAAGTTTAAAATAGCCTATGGCGTCACTCCTCACCAATACCGCAAGCAATTTCTCGAGAAAAGATAACTATTCCGTCTTCTTCTCTGGCCATTGAACCATGGCAACCATAAGCAATAAACCTGTCACTGCAGCTAATTGGATCCCGGTAATTTCTTCACCATCAACGGCTCCCCAGATCAACGCACCGATAGGAATAACATAGGTCACCATTCCTGCATACAACGGCCCGCGGTTATTGATCAGATAAAAGAAGAATATGATTGGAATCCCTGTTCCCAGTATTCCCAATATCCCAAGGTAAGTAGTAGCTTTAGCAAAGTGATCATCAATCACAATATCTTCTAGGTATGTCGCAAATGGCCATAACAGTATAAATGATATCAACATAATCCAGTAAGAAAGATCCAAAGACTTCATATGACTCAACTTCTTCTTGGTATATGTATTGCCCAGGGCGTAAAAAAATGGAATTGAAAAAGCCAGAAGCATATCGACTAGTGTCACATCTCTATCGCCGCCATCCTGTACAATAAGCCAGGAGAAAAATAAACCGCCAAATACTCCAATCAGCTGTTTTTGGGAAGGAAACACTTTAAGCAGCGGAATAGATACCAGAATAGTCAACAATGGTACAAAGATCACCATCATTCCGATAAAAGCACTACCGTACTTTGCGATCAAAAAAGGCTGCACTGCATAAGGTAGAATCGTGCAAAAAGCCATAACGCACAATGGAAGTAAGTCTTTCTTAGCCAGTTTTTCCCGACTCTTCGAGAACTGTCTGAAGACAAACAAGATGACTGCCGCGCCAAATAATCTATACGTTGCCAGAGACATCGCGGGATAACACAGCTCGGCCCATTTCATCAAAATGAAGCTACTGCCCCAAATGGCAGATATGTAAACAAACATTAGGTGATACATGGGCTATCCAATTAACTCTAAAACCCCGCAACATGCGGCTTCCTTCCTAGAAGTCAACACACTGCCCTGAGAATTTTAAAGCTAAAAAAACACACTTCTTTTAAGTCACAAATCCAGACATTAAAAGTTTCACCTATAAAGCAAAGGAACTTTCAATGAATGATAAACCCAAAAGACTCATGTCACTCGATGCCCTGCGTGGTTTCGATATGCTTTGGATAATTGGTGGAGAGCGGGTTATTCACGCCTGGTCGAAAGCCTCTGACAATCAGATTCTCCATGGGCTTTCTGAACAATTCAGGCACGTATCCTGGGATGGTTTCAGATTTTACGACCTTATATTTCCACTTTTCATTTTCATGGCAGAAGTCAGCATGCCTTTCGCCATTACTTCAAAAGTAGAAAAAGGCGTTGACAAAAACACTTTGGCTCCTCGACTTGTTAAACGGTTAGCTATGCTTATCATCCTGGGCCTGATCTACAATGGCATACTGCAATTCAACGAAAACTCCCGATTTGCCAGCGTCCTGGCTCGTATAGGTATAAGTACTTTCATTGCCGGAATGATCGCCCTTTACTTCGACGTCCAAAAACAAGCCGCTATTTTGGGAGGCATATTGATTGGTTACTGGATTGCACTTAAATCTTTCGCAGCTCCGGGTTTCATCGCTGGCGACCTCTCCTTCTATGGAAATATCAACAGCTTTCTCGACTGTCACTTCCTTCCTGGAAGGCTACACAAAGGTATTCACGATCCTGAAGGTCTTCTGTCAAACATACCCGCGGCGGCCACAGCTCTTATGGGAGTCATGAGCGGTCACTTAATACGCTCTAAAGAGAAGAAATGTACAAATTCAAAGTTCTCCTTAGTGCAGGCTTATTACTACTCGCTCTTGGTTGGCTTTGGAACCTTATTCTTCCAGTAAATAAAAATATCTGGACTAGCTCTTTTGTATTAGTCACTGCCGGTTGGAGTAACATCCTTTTCGCTGCATTCTATCTGGTAATCGACATCTGGCAATTTCAAAAGTGGTCTGTTCCGTTTCAATGGATCGGCGTCAATTCCATCCTCATCTACATGCTGGCTGGCGGCAAAATTGTAAACTTTGAAAGCATCAGCGCCCATTTCTTTAATGGTATGGCCAACTGGCTCACCCAAAGCCATTCACAGGTCATAATTGCTTTCATGGCTATTATTATAGAACTCGCACTCCTCAACTATCTTTATCGCAAAAAAACATTCCTCAAGGTGTAATCCATGAAGTATTTTGATTCCATAAAATATCTCGTCATCACCATTCTTTTGATCAATGCTTCATTCTACCTCATGGCTTCATTTGGTGAATCTAAAATGCTGACCGGTCAACAGTCCGGTGACGAAATCAATCTCATTCTTCTAGAAGGCTTCATTCGCGGTTCAATTAATATTTCTGAGACCCAGAGAATTTCTAATTGGCGCAATAATAAAAACTCCGCCCACTGGAAATTTGCATGCACTAAAAATGGAACTTACAAAATTCAAATCAACCTTAATCGCGTCTCAAAAGAGCTCGAGATATCCACTGCCATTAATGGTCAACAGTTTGATCAAAAGTTGCAGCCTAAAAGCACTCAAACGCTCATGGGCAAAATCGAGTTAACTGAAGGAATACACGGTCTGGCACTATTTGCGCATGACATTCCAAAGAAGTCAAAATTGCCAGAAATAAGCTCAGTGAATTTAATCAAAATTAAATAAGGAGAATACATGAAATACTTAATCGCATTGATGCTGACTGCATTCAGTTTAGCTGCATCAGACAAAAAAACCAAACATCCTCATCGCTCTGGCCGATAACTGGGCCTTCCCAACCGCCAGTATTTATGGCGATGATGTTGTCAAAACACCTAGCTTTGATCGCATCGCTGAAAATGGCATCTTATTTAATGAAGCTTTTTGCCAGATACCATCGTGCTCTCCGGCTCGTGCTGTCCTTCTAAGTGGGCAGGCTTTCTGCCGACTGGGTTCTGGAGCTAACCTTCACAGTTTCTGGTCTGAAGTTAAAGGCTTTCCATCTATACTCGAAGAAAATGGTTACCATGTGGGCTATACTTTCAAAGGCTGGGGCCCTGGTTACTTTGGCAACAAGCCTCATAAGGCACTTAACCCAGCAGGGAAATACTACAAAGAGTTCTCTGCATTCCTGAAAGATAAAGACGACAACAAACCATTCTGTTTTTGGTTTGGTAGCCACGACCCTCACATGCCCTGGAACAAAGGCGGAGAACATAAAAAAGGTGTAGACCAAGCTAAAATTCGCGTTCCAAAGTACATTCCAGATCACCCGTTTTTAGTCAGGAAATTGCCGAATACTATGGTGAAGTCCAAAAGTTTGATTACGAAGTAAACGAAATCTACGAACTGCCAGAGAAGAAAGGTATGCTTGAAAATACCATCATCATCATGATGGGCGATAATGGCTGGCAAGCACCTCGTGGTCTGGCTAACCTTTACGACGCAGGAACTAAAACCTGCATGGCAATTCAGTGGCCCGCCAAGTACAAAAAAGGCGGCAAAGTAATCGACTCTTTCATCGACTTCTCAGACATTGCTCCTTCCCTGCTTGAAGCTGCAAGCGTTGCTGTTCCAAAAGAAATGACCGGTTAAAGTCTTTGGTCTCTAATTGATGGTAAAATCGAAGGGCGTAACCGCTTGTTCATGGGTCGCGAAAGACATGCAAATGTTCGCTACGACAACGCCGGTTACCCTGGTAAAGCGATACGCACTAAGAAGTACCTCTACATACGTAACTACTTCCCTGACCGCTGGCCTGCTGGCGATCCACAGACCTGCCATGCAGTTGGTGCTTACGGTGATATCGATAACTCTATTATCAAAAGCTACATCATGCTCAATAAAAAGAACGTTACCAAAGAGCACTTCAGACCTTGTTTTGAGAAGCGCCCTGCGGAAGAACTTTACGATCTAACTAAAGACCCGGATCAGGTCAATAACATTGCTGAAAGTAAGCAATTTAAAGCAGACCTTGAAAAGCTTCGTCAGGCACTAAAAGAGGAAATGAAAGAGCTTAAAGATCCACGATTCAAAAACCCTTACACTCTTAAGTTCGACAAAGAAATCTACTTAGAGTCTCACAGAAGATAAACTTTTCACAAACCGAGCGCTGCAACATCCTGTAGCTACGCCGTTTTTTTATCCAGTTTCGGATACAATAAACCTCTAACAGCAACTATAAATACCATAGAATATCTACACCAACTTTTTACATCTAAAATCCATAAAATGACACCATTTATGCTTACCTAAAAAATGAGTAGGAAACATGAATGAGCTCATATACAGCTTTGCTGTAGATGTAATGGATGGACTGAATAATCTGCCTGAATCTGAACATGACTTTATAAGGTTCATAAAAACCGTACATGATTTTGCCGGCTTCTTATGCCTGAACGACATCGTGGCTATTTGTTCAATAATCATGGAAACGGACAAATAAGAAAGAATAAGTTTACTGCAGCAACTTTTGTTTATACTAAACGCTTTAAAAACTGCCGAAGAAAAGGCCAGCTAACTTACCATACATTATAGTACGTAAAGCTTGTGTGTGACTTTGCACTCAAGCTTATTTTTTCTTGCATTCGTCGTCTAAATCACTTATAAGTTTTTATATGAAAGTTTATTTAAGGAATGCCCATATGGATGTAATGCTGGTTGATAATGATAGTAACTTTTCTAATGAACTCACCGGCATTTTCGAACAAAATTCACAACGTCTAAAAATCATTTCGCACACATCTCCTGAAGATATTCTTCAAACTGCAAAAAACTCACACTTGGATTTTATCGCTCTTTCATACGACTTATCTGAGCTGGATGCAGATACTACTCTTCAAGTCTTAAGATCCCAAAATCCAGAAATCCCCGTCATTGGTATTTCCCAAACTGAGTCTGCAGATATTGCAGTACAAGCTATTAAAAATGGCGCCTTTGATTTTCACCTGAAGAGCGCACCAATGGAACAACTATTCTGTAAATTCATTAATTACGAGCAAAACGAATATTCTTGGCGCTGGGGTTTTACACTTCATGACTATACCCTGAAACATCTAATCTCAGAAACTCCAGCCAGTATGGTTTTTAAAGCCACTCGTGAAGATGATAATCAACTCTACGCGGTCAAAGTCATTAAACCTGAAGAACTGGAAGATAACGCGCTTGCTCTGGAGCGCTTCAAACGCGAAGTCGATGTCATCAATAAAATGGATCACCCGAACATCATCCATATCTATCACTTTGGTATTGGCGAAGGTAACCGCCCCTATATGATCATGCCATACATTCAAGGCCCTACTCTGGCGGAAATCATGCATGACTTATCCGAAGAAGAATTTCTCGATGTTATGCTTTCTTTACTCGATACCCTCTGGGATGTCCATAAGCATAATATGATTCACCGCGACCTAAAACCGGACAACATCATGTTTTACGAAGGAAGACCAACCCTTCTCGATTTCGGAACAGTACTTGTCCATCACGATTTAAGCATAACTCATGAAAATCACGTCATCGGTACCCCGAACTACATGGCTCCCGAAACCTTCTCCACTGGCTTCAAAGTCGACTACCGTTCAGACATCTATTCTTTTGGCATTATCCTTTACGAGTATGTCTATAAAAAGTGCCCATTCGATGGCGAAAGCTTCCGCGAAATCTTCACCAACCTTCGCACCCTGACAGACGAAGACATCTTTACCGGCTCAAGATACGATGAACTTCTCAAAGAACTCATCAACCGCCATCCCGGAAAACGTCACGACTCAGTCCTGACCATCTCCGAGGAACTTCATAAAATCAAAACCCAAATCCATCTCGCCCCCGAATAATCCTGCCCCCTTTTATATTTTTAGACAGGGTTTACATAAAAAATATCCCTCAGACCCCCTAATAGTGATAATAAGCTTTTAGCTTATTTTTAGAGGATGTATAACTATAGGAGCGCCGCAATCCTTGCGGCATTTTTCAGCGCACGAACAACTCCCGGGTACGTCACCGCCTCTGTGGTATTAAGAGATTTCACAGCAGCGTCCTGCGGTGATCCTAACAATACCTTTATTTTTCCCAACCCTAACGTCCGATGCCGAAAAGAAGAACATTCTTTTCATTATTGCTGATCATCTGAACAACTTTCAAAGTGCTTATGGCTCTTTCGTACAAACGCCAAATATTAATAGTCTAGCTTCCAAGGAAACACTCTTTGAAAGAGCTTATTGCCAATACCCGGTATGCAGCCCTTCCCGTATATCAATCATTTCTGGCATGAACGCTTCAACTTTGGGAGCAACCGGCAATCATTTCAAACTTCGCGAAAAATGGCCAAACGTAAAAGTGCTACTACAGCTATTCCGTGAAAATGATTACTTATCCAGATGAGTCAGTAAGATCTACCACATGGGAGTTCCCGGAGAAATAGTCAATGGCACTCCAGGAATTGATATCCCTGAGTCATGAGATGTTGCCATCAACATCCAAGACAGAGAACAATATGGCAAAGATAAAGCCGAGTACCTAAGCCCTAGCATGATTCACAATGGCACTTCATTTGCCAAGCTGGAAGTTCCTGATAATCGCGCCAAACTTGATCCAGATGCACAGGCTGTAAAGCATACAGTAAAAATGATCGAAGAGAATAAAGGTAAACCCTTCTTTATTGCCGTCGGGTTTGTTCGCCCACACGTACCCATAATTGCTCCTGAAAAACTTTTCAAAAAGTATCTCTTGGAAGAACAGCTTGAAGAGCGCAGTGAACTTCACCAGCTCTATACCAACCAAATCAGATACGGTATGAATGACGAACAAAAGCGCAAGTCAATACAAGCCTATGCCGCCAGTCTCTCTTTTATCTATGAACAGGTCGGTATACTCCTAAAGACTCTCAAGAAAAATAAACTCGACGACAAAACAATCGTTGTCTTTGTCTCAGACCATGGATTCAATATGGGAACTGACGGAGCCTGGCTGAAGGTCGCTGTTACCTAAGAAAGCATGCGAGTTCCACTGGTAATTTCCGTACCAGGAGAAAAGAAAACAAGAAGTCAAAATATAGTTGAGTTAATCGATATCTACCCGGCGCTTTGTAAGCTTTCAGGCATCTCTATTCCTGAAAATGTTCAGGGCCAGGATTTAACCGAAATCCTTAAAGGAGATTCTTCACAATTAGCAAAGAGAGAGGCCTTCAGCATTTCACTTGGTGCTTGTAGTCTTTATAACGATCAGCATCGCATTTTTAAAACAAAAAAAGAGCATCAAGTTATTTGCCGTAAAAGACTTACACCTAACAGAAAACCTTTACATGAAAAAAGGTTTTGATGATCTTTCGAAACAGATGCTTATCAAACTCATTGAAGCAAAAAAAGCCGACCCCGGATCAAAAATATTTTAATATGTGTCACATCCTTACATCTAAGAAGTTTTACTCTAAAGATGTGAGGATGTTTTGATGAGCTTTGTAATTAGTGGGACTAACTGGGGTCGCCGGCGGATCGCCGATAATAAAGGCATAAATGCCGCAAGGATTACGACGCGCCCAAGTAATAAGTTCACCCTCATTGAATTACTCGTGGTTATTGCCATTATTGCTATTCTTACAAGTCTTCTTCTCCCCTCTTTAGCGAAATCCAGAGCGGCAGGTAAATCTACTGTTTGTAAGTCCAGCCTCCCACAGTTTGGTATTGCAAACTGGTCCTATATGAACAGCAATGACGATTATCAAACTACTATTATCACCAGCTAAAAAAATCCAAAAAAGTGGAAGACTTATGAACTCGCTCTACAAAT
Organism: Lentisphaerales bacterium; assembly: GCA_022446985.1. Lineage (GTDB taxonomy): Bacteria > Verrucomicrobiota > Lentisphaeria > Lentisphaerales > Lentisphaeraceae > JAKVBD01. The sequence goes on along the minus strand of JAKVBD010000117.1, from coordinate 3,148 downwards.
GGATATTGAGATTGGTGAATGGACTCACACAGATAATGATGCACCGCAAATTTTTCGTTGTCCTGACCGTGATGACTACCTGGGCGATGGTTGGAATTGGTTAAACGCGGGACCAGTCCCGGTATACGACGGTTCAAATTTTGGCCGAGTAAAATATGGTTGGGGCAGAACGTGGAGTTCAACTGCTGCAAACATTGATCTGTACTAATGATTGGCTTTGGCTGCAATGCCAAAGAGGGTAAATTCACCAGACATAGAACCTACCTTACTCGTGAAGAAGGTGGTTTTGCCGGCCATGACCGCCACACAAAAGGCGGCCCAAATATCGGCTTTTGGGATACACATGTAGAAACAAAAACTGCTACATCACTCCTTCAAGGGCCAGTCGAAGGCAGTGAGTGGCAGCCACTTCTAGATTAAAACACCCGACTTTTGAGCTATACAAACTGCACTTTTCTTTCACAAATAACCAACGTGTTTTCATCTACAGGAAAACTTGCCCTATAAATTTAGAGTGCTTTATTTTAATAGTTTAACTAAAGGAACGACATGCACAAATTTATCTCAATTCTCGTCTTTTTCTTCGTAAGTATCTCAGCAATGGCAACCGACCTAAGCTGGACTGTTCCATCAAGCTGGGAAGATCTTAAACAGTCCTCTTCTATGAGACTGGCGACACTGGCTCCGAAAGCAAACAAAGAACTTCTGCTCAAAGTATCCCGTTTCCCTGGAAACGTCGGTGGTGAATTAGCCAATGTTAACCGTTGGAGAGGTCAGATCGGGCTTAAAGGAATTAAAGCTGCCGATTTGGAGAAGTCTTTAGAAATCATCGAAACTAAAGTAGGCAAAGCCAAACTTCTTGACATCAGCAATGCAGGAAAACAGATGCTTGCTGTAATGCTGCCAAATAATAAACAGACTTATTTCTTTAAGATGATGGGTACTGACAAAGACGTCTCTAAAGAAAAAGCTGCACTGATCGAGCTCGTCAAAAGCATCAAGTAATCATACTTAAGTTGGGGGCAGATTTCTTTTAAAAGCATACTGCCCTGCTTTCCTCTAAGACTCTTCTACATATCATCCATCATAGTTTTGATCCAACTTTCTCTAGTCAGTTCATATTTCTCAAGTTCAGTCATCTTTTCAAATAATTCATGAACTGCTTCTGATGAGCTTATCTCGGATAACTTTGCATAACGAATGGCAAAACAATTACTGATTTCATCAAACAAATGTAAAACTTCATCTTCTGAAGCTTCTTCGGATAAATCTTCACGGATCAAGTCATTGACATCCGGTAAAGGAGGTAAGTACTGAAACCATGTTTCAAGAGTAGAGTTACTGTCCTTAAGGTACATCTTCATACAATGAGTTATCTTTTCTTCATGCTCTTTCATATTTTGTAACAGCATCTTGACTTTGCACTCTTCAACATGCTCCTGCATCTCATCGTAATACTCAGCTACTTTACAATGATTTGTGCAACTCTCCTTGATAATGTCCTTAACTTGATGGAATGCCATAACTACCTCCGATTTTGTTATTTACTGAAGTCCACAATATCAATATAATGTCAAAACTAACAAAATGAAAATTTTCAACATGTTAATAATTAAACACTTACGCATTATCCGCCAGTTAATAATTTAACAGTTCACTCTTCTTCATAGAATTTTCTTAAACTTTTCACAGTAGAAAACTTATGGCTCATAACATTCAGGATATGCTAATAAGAAAGCCAAGAGAGAAGGAATGTTCACAGAGAAAAGAAAGCTCTTTGCCGTTATTTTAGTCATAACTGTATTACTCGGTTTATACCCAGTTAGTTCTACTGTAACTAAACTGCTTTTCTGCCTCGGTGTCATTTTGAGCGCCATCACCTTTATATTTCTTCTCGATCAACGAAAAATCAGCCTTCCTTTGTTTTATGCCTTTTCTTTACCTTTGATGTGCTTCCTACTCGCTGACCGTCCTTATTCTGCGACCAGGCTCCGGCATAACTATTTACATAGTTTAAAAAATTCAGAAGGAATCACTTATGTTTGGGGAGGAGAAAATTTTCTTGGTATCGATTGTTCCGGCTTACCAAGAAGATCCATAATGAATGCACTTTTTAAAGAGTCTTTTCTTTCCTTCAGTTCACAGGCGTTTCTTAAAGCTTTAGACATATGGATATTTGATTCATCTGCCAAAGCATTAGATGAAGGCTACCATAATCAAACCAGGTACATAACTTCTTTTAGCTCCATCAAACATATTTCGCCCAAACTATCCAAAGGAGATTTAGCGGTTACGCAAGATGGTGTGCACGTGCTTGTTTACCTTGGAAATGACATTTGGATACAAGCAGATCCGATTCATGGTTCAGTTCACAGAGGCAGCCCCTTTAGAGAAGCAAATGACTGGTATAATGAACCTGTGAATATTGTTAGGTGGAGAGTATTTGATTCAGATAAATACAAAAGCCTGTAAAAGAAACTTTCACAGGCTTTAAAGTATTGTTTGTATGAGCTAGCTAAACAAATGTATCACTCAAACTTTTACCGACATTTTCATCGAAGTTTTCGACTTCATGCCTCAAGAATAAGTGTGCATCTATTAAATTTCTTTCAAGATCAAGCAGCTTACTCTTAATCTCATTTCGCCCTTTGTCGTGTTTGTGAATCTCCAACCAAAAACCAATTGTTAAACGATCTTTGTTTTCATACGGAAACTCTTCACTTAATATCTCATTGACCGCACCCTCAGAGTCAGAGATAACCTTCCAGGCCTCTTCAACGGACTGGTATTCTTTCATTTTGTCACCTTATTTTAGTTTTTCTGCATTTCTCACATACGAAAAAACTTTTCTAAAGTAAAAAAATAAGGTATTGTTTTAAATCCTTGAAAACAAATAAAATAAAAAATTTCACAACAAGTAATTATCAAACAACATCTATTTACAATATTCACAACTTCAAAATAACCCATATACAGTGTCGTAAAAAGTGCCTAAGTAGAATAAAATTCGGGTTCTTCGCGTGTTGCTGTAAATTTACAGCAGATAGCAGCAGCTAAATACTATCGCCTTTGCTCAAGGATGTTCCCGGCATAAAGCCACTCGCCAGCTCGTTATTTATACGGGCCCTTCCTTGCTCTTCAGTTGTTC
>JAKVBD010000116.1 GCA_022446985.1 Lentisphaerales bacterium | reverse complement strand
TAGCTGTTTTGGGGAGTGGCCTTGGCAGACTGTATCCACAAGAAAATTTGCACTTAGCCAGGAATATCATTGAAAAAGGCGCCGTAATCTCAGAGTTTCCTATGACATTCCCACCAGATAAACGATCGTTCCCGATGCGCAATCGTATTATTTCCGGTCTTACATATGGTACTGTTATTGTTGAGGCGGGTTTAAAAAGTGGCACGTTAATTACGGCTAATCAGGCTCTTGATCAAGGGCGACAGGTGTTTGCCGTTCCTGGTCGGGCAGATCAACCCCAGTCAAGAGGTTGTCACAGTTTATTAAAGCAAGGTGCAAAACTGGTTGAAAACTTTTCAGACGTTTTAGAGGAGTTTAATTCGGAAACTCTTTTTGATTTTCAAAACCAAAACTCCATAGGAGAGGAGGACTTAAATCAGAAAAATAAGGAAAGCGTTTTAAAACCGGTGTTGACATTAAACGAAACAGAGCAAAGAATAGTGAAGTTTCTCTCTCAGGGAGAATCGACTGTCGATGCAATTGTTGAGGCTCTAAAACTTCCTATTGGCAGTTTGTTCGCTACCCTGATAGAGATGGAAACCAAGAGATTAGTCAGACCTCTACCCGGTAGACGTTATGCTTTGAGGGGCTGATCACGAATAGACGGAGAGATTTTTAGAGACATGGGTAAATCATTAGTAATAGTGGAATCACCAGCCAAGGCTAAGACTATTGGCAAGTTTTTAGGCGGTGATTATCAAGTAATGGCATCGATGGGGCATATCCGTGACTTGCCTAAGAAAAAGTTTGGCGTTGATGTTGAGAACAATTTCGCACTTTCTTATGAAGAAAGCAAAGAGCGTAAGAAAAATTTAGATGACCTTAAGAAGGCCGCGAAAGCAGCCGAAACGATTTACCTCGCTCCCGACCCCGACCGTGAAGGAGAAGCCATTGCCTGGCACCTTCAGGAAATTTTGAAAAAGGTCAGTAAAGGGGATTTCAAAAGAGTAACTTTCCACGAAATTACTAAAAGTGCAGTAGCGAAAGCTTTTGATGATTCTGGTGAAGTTCATCAAGATCGTGTAGATGCTCAGCAAGCCCGTCGTGTTATCGACCGTATTGTTGGTTGGCAGGTCAGTGATTTTGTCCGTAAGAATGTCTTTGGTGCTAAAAGTGCCGGTCGTGTTCAAACAGTTGCTCTTCGTTTGATTTGTGAACGCGAAAAAGAAATTCAGGATTTTGTGACCAGAGAATATTGGTCCATGAAAGTCAAACTGGCTAATACCGCCCAGGAAAAATTTATCTCGACATTAGCACGTCTCGATGGTGAGAAAGTTGATATTCCAGATAGTGATACAGCGAATGCTCTCAAAAAAGAATTGGAAACGGCGCAGTTCAAAGTTCTTTCAGTTAAGAGTAAAGAGCGCCGTCAAAATGCTGCACCACCTTTCATAACCAGTACACTTCAACAGGCTGCCAGTGGCAGTTTGAGAATGAGCCCGACACAGAGCATGAGAGTCGCTCAGCAGCTCTATGAAGGTGTTGAAGTTGGCGCTGAAGTTACAGTTGGTTTAATTACTTATATGAGAACAGACTCTGTTTCTATCGCTAAAGAAGCTAAAGAAGCAGCCAGAGATTTTGTCAGTAGCGAGTATGGCAGTCAGTACATACCGGATAAACCAAATTTCTACAAAAATAAAAACTCCGCTCAAGAGGCACACGAAGCCATTCGTCCGACAGATGTCACTCGAACTCCTGAAAGAATGAAAGCTTACTTAGATCAAGATCAGTTGAAGCTTTACACTCTTATTTGGCGTCGTTTCGTTGCCAGCCAAATGGCAAAAGCATTGTTCATGCAAGACACCGTAGAGCTGGATGCCAATGGTCCGGATACGACTCATGATTATCTTTTCAGAACGACAGCTAGTCGAAATATTTTCCTTGGTTACTTGAAGGTCTATAACCTCAAGGAGGAAGATGCAAAAGATGACGAAGATGAGATAGATACCATCCCTGAGCTGAAAGTTGATGAAAAAGTCAATCGCGATGAATTTTTACTCAAGCAGCATTTTACAGAGCCGCCACCAAGGTTCTCTGAAGCGACTTTGGTTAAAGCTCTTGAAGCAAATGGCGTCGGTCGTCCTTCTACCTACGCTTCCATTGTCAGAACTATTCAGGATCGCGAGTACGTAAATAAAGATAAAGGTCGTTTGCACCCTTCAAAAGTAGGCTTGGATTCTTGTGGATACCTGACGACATCTATTCCAACACTATTTGAAGTGAAATTTACTGCCGAAATGGAAGACCAGCTCGATGAAATCGAGAATGGCAAAGTTGTTTGGACAGAAATGCTGGGTGACTTCTATGAAAACTTTAGTAAGTGGTTGATAGAAGCTAAAACTGCAGGAGTTCCTCCAAAACAGGATATTGTTGAAATTCTCGAAGTTTTCACAGATAACATTGTCTACGATGAACCAGAAAAGCGCGGTCGCCGTACTTACAGTGATGAAAAGCTGGTTACATCATTCAGAGAAAATCTGGAATCAGAAAAAGAATTTACCAGCAAGCAGTGGGCTTCTGTTGTTCGTCTTATTGCTAAATACAATGAGCAGCTTGCCGGTGTCGATGCAGTTGTTGAAAAGTTCGGTTTTAGAGAAGATTACGATAAAGAGTTAGCGATTATTGCTGAGAGAAAAACTGCTGCTGAAAACCCTGATCTTGAGGCACTAAAAATCATTGCACTTCTAGATGTAGTGACTTTTGGTGAACCAAAGAAAGTTGGTAAAAGAACCTACGACGATGGCCAGTTTAGAGACTCTTTGAAGACGCAGGCGACAGCAGGTAAAAAGTTGACCGTCAATCAGACTAAAGCTTTGCATAAGCTGATTCAGAAATACCAAAAGCAGATTCCTAATTATGACGATGTTGCCAAAGAGTTGGAACTTCCAACTGCAGCAGAAAATGAGGAAATGAATAAAGAGATATCTGCTCTTCTCGCTTTATTTGATGAAGTAACTGAGTGGAATGAGCCAGTGAAAAAAGGCCGTTTTACTTATGATGACAAAGAGTTTGCGAATTCATTGAAGACTCAGTTCGCAGATAAAGGTGCTTTATCTGAACGTCAGGTTTCAGCAGCTAAAAAGACTGCAGCAAAGTACAAAGATCAAATTTCTGATTTTGCGACTAAAGCTAAGGCTTTGGGACTTGTGCCTGAAGTAGAGGAAACCGGAGTGAATTGCCCTGAGTGTTCTAAGCCAATTTTGAAAAGGAACTCTAGAGGAAGAGTCTTCTTTGGGTGCTCGGGTTATCCAAAATGTAAATTTATAGCAAATGACCTTGAGTCGATAGCGAAATAAATCATAGAATAATTAAAGCTGGTTGTTGTCAATCGGCTTTATTTTTATTGACTCATACAAGTTTACTGGGCCGGAATGGATAAAGTTTATCAACTAGGAAGAAAATTTGGACTGGATAGAGTTCAACTGACTTATCGTAGTTTGATAAGAATGTCGACTTTTATAATCGGCATCTTTATAATCCTGGCTTGGATTGCCTCACTATTTACCAATTCAAAAACTTCTTCCCGCTTTTCAATTCTTGCAGGTCAGGATTATTATGAGGCCGAAAAACAGCTTTATGAACTTCTCTCTAAGCAGTCCGATTCCAAGGAACATTGGCGTTTACTGGTTGATTTAAGGTCTCTATATAAAGGCCGATTACCAGCAGAGTTAAGTACTGCTCAAAATACATTTGAATCACAGCAGTCGGGTTTTAATTCTAAGCCTTACTTTACAGCTCAGAGTTTTATGGATTTTTTAGGGACGGCCGAAAACCCACCACCAGAGGCTTTGAAAGTTAGGTACCTTTATAGAGTTTCAGGCGGAAAAAATTCTGCGATTTTATTTAATAGCTATCCTCAGCCAGAAATTAAATTTGAACTGGTTTTAGCATCTTTGGGTAAGATTCCGTACTCCCAAACGCTAAAAATTTTAGATGAGCTTATTGCAGCGGGTTACGATAACGAAGACGTCCGGAAATTGACCATTCGTTGCTTAACTATTATCAAAGATAAATCAGAGATAGCTAAGCGCTTAGCTGACCCGGAATGGCAAAAATATGCCGATAGTCATCTTCTTTACAGTTATCATTTTGCTGAGAAAAATTATGGCAAAATGCTTTATTATTTAACGCTAAGCCAATACCAGGGTTATTCTTGGCAGGTATTGACAATTTGTCTTGTCGCAGGTTTCGGCTGGGCATTCTTTTTAGTGCATTTAGGTGCTGGCTGGTCATGGCCTAAGCGTGATTTCGCTTTGGTATTAGTCGCTTTAGTTCTAGGCGCTTTGAGTGCGATTCTTACTTTATTTGTCGTTGAGCTCCAGCATAAGTGGATTGATTATGCCAATCAGGAAAAGACCCTGATCTACAACTTGGCCTATTGTATACTTGGCATTGGTTTGCGAGAAGAGTTTTGTAAGATGCTTCTTTTTGTGCCTCTTTTGTTATTTTTGAAAAATGAACATTCAGACTGTAAAATTCTCATTTTCAGTTCACTCGTTGGTTTGGGTTTTGCGATTGAGGAGAATTTTGGCTATCTGACTAGAGCAGATGGTCACCCAGCGGCTCTTATGGCTCGCTTTATGACTGCGAACTTCCTGCATATGCTTCTCACTGGGTACATCTGTTATCATTTGACGATTGCTATTCAAAGAAAAGGCAAACACTGGGATAATTTTACAAACTCCTTCATAAAAATGGTTGTGGTTCACGGAGTTTATGATTTTCTGCTTATCGATGGCAGTATGGTTAGCCAGGGGATGGATTTCTTCGCGATGATGCTCTACATATGGATTGCCATGCAGTATATGCGCTTGATGCTTTATACCTCACCACCTTCTCATAGATATGTTTCTCTTACTCGTGTCTTTACTCTGGTTTTAGCCATTAGCTTTGGCCTCTGTTTGTTTATCTTCAGTTTAGAGATAGGTGTTATTCTTGCAGTGAAAGCTTCGATAATGGCTATAGTCGGTAACGTGATTTTTGCATATATGTTTTACTACGTCTTCAACGAAGTTGTCCACTAATGAATTCAGTACAGTCTGCATTTGAAAAATCATTTGGGGCCTTGCTGAAAAATTCACAAGTAAGCTTTTTATATCATGAAAATGGCTACAAGTTAGCTTCCTATAATGAATCTCAAGCGTTAGTTCCGGCATCCAATACCAAGCTCTTTTGCACCGCGTCAGCTTTGATGCTTAATACTTCGCAAAAGGTCTTACCTTCGTTTCAGGTTTTAAAGGACGGTGAGGTAGAACAAGAGAGGCTCAAAGGCAATTTAATAATTGATGCCTGTGGCTCTCTAGATTTTTCTGGTCGCTACCCGACATCTCTCTCTATTGAAGAAAAGAACCAAAAACTTGCAGAAAGAATTGATCAATTTGCAAACAGGATTAAATCCTTTGGGGTTAAATTTGTTGATGGTGATTTAAAGGTCTCATTTCATCGCTGGAATGGAATTGTTGAGAATCCACATTATAACGCAGCTGTGCCGTTTTTATTCAATGAAAATACTGTCGATACCTCAGTGGCAGATGGTGAATTACAGGTTTGCCCAAAGGAGCCTTTAATATTCTCATTTAAGCAAGACGAAGAGATAAAAAATCAGGATAAACGAGCTAAAAATACGATCTTCTATAATCCAAATACTGATTCTAAAGATTACTGGAGAATTAATAAAACAGATGGTAATGAGTATGCTCGCCAAATGCTGAAAAGAGAGCTTGAGAAAAGGGGAGTGAAATTTTTAGGAAAAAGTCATTCAGGTAATACAGAATTGCTTTTTGAAGTAGAGCAACAAGAGTCGGTTGAGGATTATACTTACCCAATTAATCAGTACAGCGATAATTTAAGGGCAGAACTATTAGCTTTACAGATTAACCGACTTACACAGGGCCAAGCGACATATAAGGGGCTTAACAATTCACTTAAAGAGATTTTAGGGGATAACGTTAAAGGAGCCTTTGAGTTTTATGATGGCTCTGGATTATCCAGGAAAAATAAGTGTAGTGCGACTTCACTTGTAAGTTTGCTGGAGTGGGCGGGTAATTCATCCTGGCACCAGGCTTTTGAACAGTCTCTTTCAGTCGCTAGTTTTTCAGGGACTCTTGCAAAGCGCTTTCACGGGACACCATTTGAAAAAAGCTTTATAGGTAAAACCGGGACTTTGAATAAAGTAACAGCACTTAGTGGTTATTGGTTGAAAGATCCATATACCAAAGTGACTCTGTCGTTTATTGGTAATGGCGATGATAATACAAAATATTGGCAAGCGCTGGAAAGTTTTGCGAAAAAGCTAAAATAAAAAAAGCTGCCGAAGCAGCCTTTTTTCAGAACAATAAATTCAGTTTCAAATTTATCTCAGCTCATTAAGAGTATAACACATCCGTGTAGCTTTAAGAGATTTGCCATCTTTAGAGGTGACCCCATTGAGCTTAAAGTCATAAACTTTACCTTTAGTCAAGTTCTTCACATGAATAAGGACAGAAAGACCATTAGCACTTAAACTGACAGCTTTTATATCTGCTTTTTTCTCATCAACTCTCGGAGAGCCATAGTTTTTGTGGTAGGTATAATGGTATGAACTGAGTTCAAAGTCGTCTTTTGTAAGTTTCTTTAAAGGTTTGGTAAAAGTCACTTTAAAGCCGGTTTTAGTCAGTTTGATGTTTTGAATATCAAAATCAATTTTTCCGTCCCAGGTAACCTTCATGATGCCTCTATCTCCAGCCCATGAAAGTTTGGTGCGACCTACGAACAGAGCCCCGTCATTACCAAAGGTAAGTCGGTTATTCCCCAGCTTCATAGGATTGCCATCAATATGTGGAATGAGGGCACCTTGCACCTGACCATTTACGGTATCTTTCATAAATCTCAAAACACGTCTGAAGTTCATATCACCTATAAGCATCTGGTTTTTGTATGGGCCAAATTTATCATGATCGATCAAAAGTGGTTGTGTTGGAGAGTTGGCTAAAATTCCCTGTGGAAATAAAGCCGCTGCTTTTGTGCGAAGTTTTTCGAGTTCTTTAACAGCTACGTTTAATGGATTGCGTCCATCCCAATCTTTGCGCCAAGGAAGGGATGCCGGGTGGCCGTGAAATCTACCTGGTTTTATGTGATGCAGTTTACTCGTACCCAACCAATCACCTTGATTATCTGGTGTGAAGATGTCGCCATCGGCATCGATGCCCATACCATTGGGTGAGCGAACTCCACAGGAAATAGGAGTCATTTCTCCTTTTGGAGAGATTTTTAAAACCCAACCGCGGTAAGGAACTCTGGAGTACATCCTCCCTGCGGCATTTTTAGTTGCTTTCCATTTTTTATCGTAGTCTTTATCTCGTGGAACATAGAGTTGTTCTCTGGGAATCCCTGAGTTGTCGAACTCACCACGGATTTCATTGCGAATACTGGCACCATTTGATGCCACATTGAGTGAAATGTAAAAGTTTCCTTTTTTATCTTGTACTGGACCAAAGGCGAATTCATGATAATTACCGGTCATGCCAAAATCATCATAGAAAGTCTTATAAATATCTGCTTCGCCATCTCCATCAGTATCTTTGATGAGTGTCAATTCTGGTCGTTGCATAATCATTACAGCTGAGTTACTTAAAGCGACGATTCCCAGTGGTTCATGAAGGCCTTCTGCAAATCTCGACCAGGTTTTGGCTTTGACGTCATAGATTAATACTTCTCCACGGTGAAAACAGGCAACGATATTGCCATTCGGTAGCGTCGCCAGTCCGCCTACTTGTGAGTCGACATTTTGAGGGACTGGAATTTCTTCGTATTTAAAACCGCTATAAGCGGTAAGTATAAGTATAAGGGAGAATAAAAATGTTAATTTAGTATGCATTATTTATCTCCTGCACTGAAAGTTATAGTAAAGTTTCGACTATCTCTAGCAGTAAGCAGTAATGACCCATTTTTAATTTTACCTCTGTTGGCGGACCATTTTCCTTGAGTCAGAGATGGTGAGTAGGTCAATTCTTTAGAGGAGTTGGTGTTGAAGGTCACATCGACAGATTTTGAAGAATTGGCTTTAAAGCTAACTTCAAACTCTATGTCATTGACTGTGTACATAAAAATTGGCAGACCATCTTTGCGTTTATAACCTTCAAACTTTATTTCGGTATTCTCGCCAAAAGGCTTTCCTTGTTTGACGTAAGTAAATTTTTCGCCTTTCAAATTTACGAAGCCATTACCATTGCCTCTAACCACTGGCCAAAGTTCTATGTAGCCTCCAGTCCAGGCATAACGGAATTGGCAGGTACCAGCATCCCAACAGAGGTGAAGGTTGTCATTTAACGAAACCGCAATTGCGGCAGGACCGGCATCTGGCATGAACATTCTTTGAATTTTAGCAACCGGGAATTTCTCGAAGGGGTCTTTTCGTGATTTTTTCTTTTTAGGATTAAATTTTTTGCCTTTTGTCGCAGCCATAATGTATGAAGCTATCTGGTACAGGCCTTTTTCTCCAACATGAGCCATGGGCGGCATTTTAATGAGATTTTTTCTTTTATGATCAGGATTCATACTCCACTTGACGATGCCTTGGGTATCTTTTTTATAGATGTGAGCTATCTCCAGAAGTGAGGGACCTACAAGCTGTTGATCGAGCTGATGGCATGCCATACAGTTTAGTTTGTATAAGTCTTGTCCGGCTTCTTCTTCCGGAGTTAAGTAAAGTTCGGCATAACTGTTGGATGCGCACAATACCAACATCGCCAATACAAGTTTTTTCATAGGCAAATTCTCATTTAAAAAATACACTCAGTCTCTTACTCCTGAACTTATAACTAGGTTAATTTAAAAACAAGAGTTGACTGAATAGTTAGTCAAGTAGTCAAATTGTGGGGGCGTTAAATGATGTCATTGCTGTGAAGGATAAAGAACTTAAAAAGCAACGTAAGAAATTTGCAGTGGGAAAGAGGAGGAGTAGAGAGTAACGCCACTGTTACTCTCAGAGGCTTGATTAGGCCTTAGCGTACTTGAGAAGCTGTTCCACAACTGCTGTTGCAGATTCCGGGTTTAATTGCTTCTTGTAGTGTGTTAAAATTTCACGACCAATGACATTTGCTCCAATAAAAGCAAGCTGTTGGCGCATGGCTAAAAGAACGTGAGCGCCACCACCACCACTATGCGTTGTTACAGCTGCAGGTTTACCGTTGAAAGCTTCGCGCCAATCTTTAGTAGAGGTACTTATCCAGGCAAGAGTATTATTGAAAGATGGCGGAATACTGCCGTTATATTCAGGAGCCACAGCAATGACTGATTTTGCGTTTGAAACTTTTTCGGTAAGTTCGATAGCCTTTTGCTTAGACTCTTCACACTCTGCCGGATAAAGTGACAGTCCAAGATCAACAAGGTTAATTATTTCCACAGTGCCACCTTGAGTTTTAACTTCTTCGGCAAGCTTTTCACCAAGTGGTACATTCATGCCTTTGCTGGCAACTAAAATGAGTACATCAGACATATATTATCTCCAAAAATTTTTAATGAAAGTATATGGCTTTAAGCGCAGTTCAATAGCAGAGAGTTAACTATCGAAATGATCAATAGTCTGTATTGAAAATAATTTATATGAAAAAGCTTGTAGCTTGCGTATCTTCTCCAAGTGAAAGGAGAAAAATGATCAAGCGTTTATTCATTATAATCAGTTTATTACTGTGCACTTCGACTATGTCCAAAAATCTGAATTGGCAGGTGCCAACTATGGGAGGGATTTACTTCTGGACGGATGTCAAAGTAAACAATGGCTGTCGAATTCAGGAGAATATACTCACCGGGCATTTTAGAGTCTTAGACTGTCGCAATATTCGGTATGGTTGGGGTAAGTACGAAGATTGCCTTGATATATATAAAGCTCTTACATCTGATAAATCTAAAGCGAAGAAAGCTTTACTTGTACACGGTTTAACAGTGAAAAAAGATTCTCTACAGCCCCTTGAGGAGACTTTGAAAGCTCAAGGCTATGAAGTCGAGTATTTTCGTTTTAGTTGTTTTGTTGAACCGCTGGAAAGAACAGCTGTTTCTTTCAAAAATGTGTTGGCTGAGTATGCAGAAGACGTCGATGTCGTAACCCATAGTACCGGCGCTATTTTACTTCGTCAGTATGAAAAGGACTTCAACTGTAAGGGAATACGGAAAGCAGTTTTACTGGCAGCGCCAAATAATGGTGTTAGTTTGGTTAATTGCCTTAAGAAAATTGGTTGTGCTGGCTTTGCCGGAATAAATGGCAAGAGGCTTTATGAAGGGGAGGGAAGTTTACCAAGATCCTTACCTGAGCCAAGCGTTGACTTTATTACTATCGCAGGAAGAAATGAGGGGAAGCCGTATTTTCCTTTATCCGCTCTCAATTTTGAACATGATGGTTTGTTGTCGACTGAAACGGGGAAGCTTAAATCTGCTCAGATGAATTATGTCGTGAAGTCGCATCATTTCACCATTATGGAGAAACAGCAAGTGAAGGATTTGATCATAGAGTTTTTTGGGAAGTAGAAATCCCAGGAGGAGGAATCGGGTTGCTGAAGATCAGCAACCCGATGATTTTTTAAAGCTCTCTGAGAGTTTATTTAAGCTCAGGAGCGTCGTACTGAACTCTTAGTTTTTGAAGCTCAGCTTTCATCTCTTTGATTTTTGAAGCGTACTCTGGATTATTGAAAGAGTTATTCATTTCTTTCGGGTCAGCTTCTAGATCGTAGAATTCCCATTCCTCGCCATTTAGAACATCAGTTCCATAAAAACGAATTAGTTTATAGCGTTTAGTTGAAACACCTTCGTGCTTGCGAACCGAGTGAGAACCGTGCGGGTACTCGTAGTAGGTGTAGTAAAGAGACTTACGCTAGTCTGCAGGCTTTTGACCTTTGAAAAGCGGCACAAGCGAACGACCTTGCATATCGGCTGGAATTTCAGCTTTGGCCAAGTCAAGGAAAGTGGAGGCCCAGTCGATGTTTTGACAAAGGTCAGTATTTACAGAACCTGCTTTAATTTTTGCTGGCCATTTTACTAAGAATGGCGTTCTGAAAGATTCTTCATACATGAAACGCTTATCAAACCAACCGTGTTCACCAAGATAGAAGCCCTGGTCAGAAGAGTAGATAACAATTGTATTTTTATCTAGATTCTTTTCTTTAAGGTAGTCCATAACTTCACCAACACCGCGGTCAACAGCATAGATACAACGTAGGTAATCTTTCATGTAGCGCTGGTACTTCCAACGAACAAGATCTTTGCCAGTAAGCTTGGCATCGAGGAATTTTTGATTTTTAGGATTGTAAGCAGCATCCCAAATTTTGCGCTGTTCTGGAGTCATTCTGTAGTAAACGCCCTTCTCGCCGCCAGGAATAAACCCTTTTCTTTTCTTTTTAATCTTTTCGAACTGCTCAAGCATCATTTTGTTGTGCTCTGGAGTTTTGACTTTCAAGTCATTCGGAAGATTCATAGTAATAGCAATGCTCATGTCCTGCTTGTGAGCCGCAGTTGTACGAGTCGCGTAGTCATCGAAAAGAGTATCAGGTTCAGGTACGTCTATGTCATCCCACTTGTTTAAAAGGTCAAGAGGTGGACACCAACTACGGTGTGGAGCTTTTTGGTGGATCATCAGCATGAAAGGCTTGCTTTCATCACGCTTATTTTTAAGCCAGTCAAGAGATTTATCATTAGTGATTTCAGTAACATAGCCTTCATAAGTCTTCATACCTTCTTCAGTATTGAAGTCTGGCTGGTAGTAGTTACCCTGTCCTGGAAGAGTTTCCCAGTAGTCGAAACCCTGGATATTTCCTTTCAGGTGAGTTTTACCAACGATTGCAGTTTGGTATCCGGCCTTCTGAAGCAGTTTTGGAAATGTCTGCTGATCGTGATTGAATTCACCACGGTTATCAAGTTTACCATTCTTGTGGCTGTGCTTACCCGTTAAGAGTGTTGCACGACTTGGTGCGCAGATAGAGTTACCGACATAAAAGCGATCAAAGCGCATACCTTCAGCAGCAAGCTTGTCGAGATTTGGGGTTGGATCCATACTTTTCAGGCGTCCACCATAGGCTCCTACTGCCTGAAAGGCGTGGTCGTCAGAAAAGATGAAAACGATGTTTGGACGATCATCTGCCAAGGCTGGGAGGACAAGAGTCATGAGCATTAAAGCAAACTTAGAGAAGAAGTTATTCATTGATAAATATCCTTTGCACTACACTTACACTAGTTGTATTCAACAGCCAATACGGATTCAAGTCTGAAAGGTGACAAGAAAACTATAAAAATTATTTCGAAAAACAAATAATGTGCTTTATAAAGCGCTGACTGTTAAGTTGTAACAAGAACTTCACAGCTTTTCCTTTTTTGACATTCATTTCAAAAAAATTTCGTTTTCGCCTGAGATTTTGAGTAAGGTAAGAAGTGATAGAGCTATGATTCAGCAAATTAAACCAATGAGAATGTGTATGAAGTATATTTTAGTCTTTCTTTTCTTTCTGTGCTCCTTATCAGCAGCTGATCGCCCAAATGTTATTGTCATTTTAACAGATGACCAAGGTTGGTCAGACCTCAGTTCCAAGGGAAACAAGGATATAGAGACGCCTTATATTGATTCTATCGGTAATGATGGCGCTGTGTTTGAAAACTTTTATGTAGCTCCAGTTTGTTCACCAACCCGATCAGAATTTTTAACAGGGCGTTACAGCTTCCGTTCTGGAATCTGGAGTACTTCTGAAGGCGGAGAAAGAATTGATCTCGATGAAGTGACGATTGCCGACACTTTTAAAGCAGCTGGTTATAAAACCGCAGCTTTTGGTAAGTGGCACAGTGGCATGCAGTATCCTTATCACCCTAATGGGCGTGGCTTTGATGAGTTTTACGGTTTTTGCTCTGGTCACTGGGGGAACTATTATGATCCAATTCTTGAGCACAATGGTAAAATCGTTCAGGGTCAAGGGTTCATCGTCGATGACTTTACTGACAAAGCTATCGAGTACATGGAGAAAAACAAAGATAATCCTTTTTTCGTTTACATTCCGTATAATACACCACACTCGCCTATGCAGGTTCCTGACCGTTGGTGGGATAAGTTCAAAAATAAAGAACTACAGATGAAATTTAAGGCAAATAAGAAGAAAGGTGATCCTATCAACTTTGCTCGTGCCGCTCTTGCTATGTGTGAAAATATCGATTGGAATGTTGGCCGTCTTCTAAAGAAGTTGGATGATCTAAATATCGCTGATAACACCATTATCATGTATTTTAGTGATAATGGACCAAATAGTGACCGCTGGAATAATGGTATGAAGGGCCGCAAAGGCTCTACCGATGAAGGTGGCGTTCGTTCTCCCCTGGTAATGCGCTGGCCTGCAAAAATTAAGAAAGGAACAGTTGTTAACGAGATTACATCTGGAGTTGACCTTCTACCTTCTCTGACATCTATGGCAGGTATTCCTATGACCAGTAAGCTCAAACTCGATGGTGTGAATTTTGAAGGCGTTCTTACAGACAAAGATGTTCCATGGAAGAAAGATCGCCTAATTCTAAATGGTTGGAAATCCAAGTACAGCCTTCGATCTCAAAAGTTCCGTTTAGACAATACAGGCAAGCTCTACGACATAGAGAATGATCGTGGTCAGCAAAACCCGGTAAATGATAAGTACCCAGATGTTGAGAGAAAGCTTAAAGCTGAGCTTCAAAACTTAAAAAAACAGGTGGCTCAAGAGCTCCCTGAACTAGACATCCGTCCATTCGTTATTTGTCACCCTGATTTTACAGATACTCAGATTCCTGCCCGTGATGGTAAAACTCATGGTGGAGTTAAGCGTTCAAATAAATGGCCTAACTGTTCGTTTTTCACGAACTGGACTTCTTTAAATGACAAGATCACTTTCGATGTCGAAGTAGCTGAGTCCGGGGAATTTGAAGTAGAGCTTTACTATACTTGCCCGGCAGACTCTGTTGGTTCCACATTTGAACTTAGCTGTGGTACTAATCGTCTAGAAGCAAAAATTACTGAAGCTCATGATCCACCATTAAAAGGCATGAACGAAGATATTCACCCGCGCATGGAATCTTATGTAAAAGATTTTAAAAGGAAAGTCATTGGAAATATCATGCTCGATAAAGGTCCTGGAACTTTGACTCTAAAAGCTCTTGAGATTCCAGCTAAACAAGTTATGGATTTCCGTCTAATGATGCTCAGAAGACTTAGGTAAGAATTTTCTGAAAAAGCCCGAAAGGTATTGAACTCAACTCCGTATACGTAAACACCTTGTGGTATGTATAAATGATAAAATTAAGGATTGTTATGAGTTTGCCTCGTTTGTTTGTTGTGTTCATTACCTTTGCTTTTGCACTGAGTCTCAGTGCTGAAAAAATTGAAAAGCCGAATATTATTTACATCCTCGCCGATGACCTTGGAATCGGTGATCTTGGCTGCTATGGCCAAAAAGTTATTCAGACTCCACGCCTGGATGCCATGGCAGCTGGCGGTCTGAAGTTTACTCAGCACTATTCAGGAAGTACTGTTTGTGGCCCATCCAGAAGTACTCTTCTCATGGGACAGCACACTGGTAATGTTTACCTTCGCGGAAATGGTCATTTGCAAGTGCGTGCCAATCCACTGGATATGATTTTTCCAGTTGCTCTTAAGAAAATAGGCTATAGCACAGCCATGATCGGCAAATCTGGCCTGGCTTGTAATAGTGATGATGGTGCTCTGCCAAATGCTAAAGGTTTTGATGATTTCTTTGGCTTCACATCTCATACCCAGGCTCACTGGTACTACCCGACTTATCTTTGGGATAATGGTCAAAAAGTTGAGTTGCCAAACAATACTCTGCACGAAGGTGATAAGTACAGTAGTGATCTAGTTATGAATCGCGCTTTGGATTATATCGAAAAGCAGAAAGACGGTCCATTTTTTCTACACCTTGCTTTTCAAATTCCTCATGCCAGCCTTCGCGCTAAAGAAGAGTGGAAAGAGAAGTATCGCAAAATTTTAAACGAAACTCCACTTCCTCCAAAAAAGCACCCTCATTATTCTTACGAAAGAGAACCTAAAACTACTTTTGCTGCGATGGTTTCTTACATGGATGACAATGTTGGCCGTGTTATCGACAAACTTAAAGAGCTGGGGCTTGATAAAAAGACGCTAATTATGTTTGCCAGTGACAATGGTGCCATGCAAGAAGGTCAGCACAAACGCGACAGTTTCGATTCAAATGGTCAATATCGCGGCGGTAAAAGAGATCTTTATGAAGGTGGTGTTTTAACTCCGATGATTGCTTACTGGCCGGGAACTATCGAACCGGGTCGTATCACGGATCATCTTTCAGCTTTTTGGGATATTTCCCCAACTGTTCGCGAACTGACTGGAGCAGAAGTTCAGGCAGATACAGATGGTATTTCTATGGTTCCAACTCTTTTAGGTAAAGGCATACAAAAGAAGCACAAAAATCTTTATTGGGAATTTTATGAGCAAGGTGGTAAGCGCGCTATTCGTCAGGGCAAATGGAAGCTCATCTACTTTCAGACAAATACCGATAGAAATCCAAAATGTGAGCTTTATGATCTAAGTAAAGATATTGGCGAGCAAAAGGATCTTTCTAAACAATTTCCAGAAGTTGTCTCTGAGCTAACTAAAGAAATGGATCGCCAGCACAGTTTGTCTGAAAATGAAACATTCCGCTTTGCGACTGAAAGGCCGGCCGATTATATCTTCACCAAGAAGAAAAAGAAAAAAAAGAAGTAGCAGTTTATAAGGAGGCTACACTACTCGTGTAGCCCCCAGTGAATTTTATTTTTTTATCAATAACCCTTTTACAGCATTCACTTTCACATTCATAAGTATTGCCCAAGGCTACGACACAGCGAGTTCCCATAATTGTTA
>JAKVBD010000115.1 GCA_022446985.1 Lentisphaerales bacterium | reverse complement strand
ATGAAAAGACGCAACCTAAAATATTTTACTCTGATAGAGCTTCTCTTTGTTATCGCAATCCTCGTTGTTCTTATTGGTATCAGCTGGGTGGCCGGCACTAAGGTCTTAAGAAGCCAAACCAAGGCCAAAACTAAAGCTGAAATTACACTGCTTGTTTCCGCTGTAGAACAATACAAAGATAGGTGGGGCCATTATCCTTATTCAAATGGATATGCTGGTCCTCTAAACTTTGGAGAGCAGCTTTCCAAAGTAGCGCCAAATGGGAGTTGGAAAAAGTCTGATGGAACTGCTGGAACTAGACCTATGTTCATCGACTATGACAGCTCTGATATAATAGTTAGCAACTCGGACTATAGTGCTTCAAGTGCTGCTGCAACTACGGTTCACGATCCCTACGAAACTGCTTACTTTTACCAACATAATGCGACGGATAATACAATTTTGATTTATTCTTATGGTTTGGATGGGGCCTCTACTAATCCCTCAAAACATGACGACGACTATGAACCAGACCACTCAAGTGGCAAAAACGAAGATAATGTCACCTCCGACAACCTCTAAGTGACTCAAAGAAATTTTTCATTTTCCCGCTTACAGAAACTCAATTTTTGTAAGCGGGCTTTTTATTTCCATTATCAACTAAATGATGATGAATTTGAGCATTCACTTCTTCACGAAATTCAAAGCGTCAATAACAGCCCCAATCAACACCTCGCCTCATTCCAACTCAAAAGAGCGATTCTAAGAGCACTTTTCTACCAAAGAAATGTTGGCATACACAAACTAAAACAAGAATTAGCAGAGAAAGGTCTTTTCACCGCACTCGAACTTAATGACATCGATGTCATCATTGCTAAAGTCTTAAGCTTCAAAGAAAGCTCATTTTTTCTCAATACCGAAGAATGCTTCGTCAAATGGCTACAACTGGAAGAGATCTCTTCTTTTAAACTCGAAGTGACAACAATTCTTGGCAATATTGACTTCGCCTGGTACGATCAGGCCGGCGTCAACCTGGTCTGTCTTAGCTCTAAATCCGATCAGCAGCAAAAGCTTAACTTTATGCTTTGCTATGCTCTTCGTGAGCTAAAGGCAAAAAACAATAAAGTTAACATTGGCTTACTGGATAGCTCAAACTGGAACTGCGAGTGGTCTCAAGTCAATTGGCACTCATATCAAGAATATGTAGATCAAATCCTGAGCTACTCACCACCTGCAACTTGGCAGGAAGCTACTGCGACTACTGAGCTCCATCGCTGCAATACCTGTGAATACCAAAGCATCTGTGAAAACCATTCTGACATACTCGATATATAAACGCTCCACTTGTCTTTACAGAAGCTAATTACCAACTATATATATGCCGACTTAGTTGATTATGGATTAGGACAAAATGCTTGAAACCATCGAAGAAAAAATTGCCGGAGAACTGCGAATAACTACTGACGAAGCCCTTTGGCTTTACGAAAATGCCCCTACACAGTGGTTACAAAAACAAGCGGACTTTATTCGTCAAAAGCTTCACTCAAACAAAACCTTCTATAATCGCAATATCCACTTTGAGCCAACAAATAAATGTATCTATTCCTGTAAGTTTTGTAGTTTTTACCGCAAACCAAATGCAACGGAAGAAGACGGTGCGTGGGATTATTCTTTGCAGGACCTTGAAGAGAAACTGGCAAAGTATGGCCAAAACGATTTAACAGAAATACACATTACTGGTGGAGTCCACCCTGACCGTGGTATAGACTGGGCTGTAGAACTGCTCACTCACATCAAAAAGCTCCGTCCATCTATTCACATAAAAGCATTTACTGCAGTTGAAGTAACATGGATGTGTAAAGTTTCTAAAGTCAGCTTGGAAGAAGGTTTAAAAACTCTCCAAAAAGCAGGTCTTGATTCACTCCCTGGCGGTGGTGCAGAAATCTTCGATCCCGAAATACGCCGAAAAATTGCAGGAGGAAAAGCTCCCGCTGATCGTTGGCTGGAAGTACACGGAACTGCTCACCGCATTGGTGTTCAATCGAATGCAACAATGCTCTATGGCCATATAGAAAAATTTAGACATCGTGTTGATCACATGGATAAACTTCGAAAGCTACAAGATGAATCCCATGGGTTCAATTCATTCATCCCGCTGCGCTACCGCAACGAAAACAACAAAATGAGCGGTCGCGATGAAGTGACCCAAGAAGAAGATTTCAGGAACTTTGCCATTGCCAGAATCTTCTTAGATAACATCAAACACCTTAAAGCTTACTGGGTGATGCTGGGAGTAGAAAATGCCTTCGCCAGCTTAGACTACGGGGTAGATGATCTTGATGGCACAGTGGATGATACAACGAAAATTTACTCTATGGCAGGCTCTATGGATAGTCCCGCTCTGACGTCACAATTTTTAATAGACTCTATTACAGAGTTGGGACGATTACCGATCGAGAGAGATTCTCTTTATCAGGAAATTAAATAAGATTTGGTTGAGAAGAAGCGTCGTCCTTTTTAGGAGCTTCCTTCATCGCTAATCTGTGGCGCTTGTTAATTTGACTTTCTTTAGCAGAGAAGTTCTTTAATAAGATGTTAACTTCAGTGATTGAATCGATACCGATCTTTTCCTGAGTTTTCTCTAAAACGCGTTTTTCAATAACAGGCCGAAGCTCGCTTACATTGCTTTCGCCTGAGACTCGCAGTGTAATCACAACCGCGTAACGAGCGCCCTTTTTAACTAGACGCACCTTATCGATAAGCATATCCTCTACATCTGCCAAAGAACGAATTATGAAATCTTCTATTGCCGAAGTCGTAACGAATAAATTGCCATTTTCACCCGCTATATTCACTCCCTGACATTTTTTTGAAGCTAACATCCAGCCGAGTATTCTAGCTAAAAGAAGAACGACTACTGCTACAGCCAAACCATAAAAGAAATCCAGCTCTCGATCATAGAACTCAAATTGCTGTAAAAAATCTCTCATGGCCCGGCTCCTTTAAACAGAAAAACTATTCTGCTGCAGTATCTTCTTCTTCATCTTCTTCAACTTCATGAACAAGATCAACTACATTGACATTTACCTGAGCAACTTCCTTACCAGTAATTTCTTCAACTTTTGAACTGATTACTTCCTGGACTTGAGAAGCGACAGTTGGGATATGTGATCCAAACCTCAGAATAATATTTACAGTAACTTCAACTTGATCGTTCTCGTCGATATCGACAATAACAGAACGGCTGGCTGATTTTTTGCCGATCATCTCAGCTAAACTTCCTACGAGAGAATCAGAAGCAAACTTCATCACTTCTTCAATTTCAAGAGTGTAGTTTTTGATCACAGATGAAAATACATTCTCAGCAATCTTGATTGATCCGCCTTCTGTAGAACTTTCGTAAACACCCTCGATAGCTGGGATATCGTCCCTTAGTTTATCAGCCATTTCAGTCTCCTGACGTTAAATTATTTCTTTTTGATCTTAAACAAAGGCTGGCCATATTCAACCGGCTCAGCATCATTTACTAAAACCTCAGTAATCGTGCCACTAATACCAGCTGTAATTTCGTTCATTACTTTCATAGCTTCGACAATACAAACTACTGAGTCTTCCTTAACCTCATCTCCTACGCTGGCAAATGCAGGAGCTTCAGGAGATGGCTTTGCATAGAAAGTACCAACTAAAGGTGATTCTATGACTTCTTCATCTGCAGCTACTGGAGATGGTGCAGCAGCTGGTGCGCCTGCAACTGGTACAGCAGCTGGTGCGGCGATAACAGCAGGAGCATCCCCACCTTTCTTCAAGCAAATCTTATACTTGTCGTGCTCTTCATACGTAAATTCAGTAAGGTCATTCTCATTGATTAAATCGATGACTTTCTTGATTTTATCAAGATCCATTTCTTTCTCCGGAAATCTCAATTTATCTTTTTACCAGGGGTTCAGTAATTGACAACCCATAATTCCTGTACACAAATTAGCATGTCAGACAGTCAATTCAATTTTATAAAAGAATTCTCAAAGACAAATTTCGCGGCAACTTTCATTTCCCAATCCCATTCATAACAAAGCTGCACTAAACCCCAAGAGAACTTAACTCTCTTTTCATTCTCTTATTCATTTCTTTACCTAAGTTAACAGAGAATAAACTAAGCTTCTATTTCACCACCACAGCTCATTTATATATTAAAAACAAAAACGATGGGTAAAGAGAAACATAATCCTCAAAAACATTTGGCAGAAAAATACTACGGTCTTATCTCCCAAAAACAAAATGACCTCAAAAAACTTAAAAAAACACTGATAAAAATGGACCTACACTGTCACGATTTAAACAGTGACAAACCAGATGAATTATGGGGCAGAATCCTCAATTTAAGAGAAACCTGGATTCCCACTAATCACCTCAAAAATATCCTCTACGCCAATGGTTCTCATGCCATAACCATAACAAATCACAATAACTGCTTGTCATGCTGGCATCTCATGGAGAAAGGACATGATGTACTTGCGGGATCTGAGTTTACTTGCTTCTTCAAAGAATATGACCTTTATCTACATGTTCTTTGCTATGGCCTTACACCAGAGCATGAGGACAATTTAAACAAAATCCGTCACAATATCTTCAAATTCCTCGAGTATACAACACATCATAATCTACCAACAATCCTGCCTCACCCTTTGTACTTCTACAGTAGAGTAAAATCTCCTCCAATAGAAGCTTTTGAAAAGTTATCCTTGATGTTCGAGCGCTTTGAATGCTTAAATGGACAAAGAAACATCTGGCAAAACTCGCTTGCAGCTAATTGGATAAGTGGCTTAACTCCTGAAAAGTTGGAAGATCTTAGTAAAAAGCATGGGATCAAAACAGATGAATTCTGTCGTAATCCTTACAAAAAATCTCTTTCTGGAGGCAGTGACGATCACCTCGCTATTTACGCAGGTAGTTGTGGCACCATGCTGGCAATAGACACAGATATAAATCTACCACTTTCACAATTAGCATTAAATGCCATCAGAAATAGTGATATGGCCCCATATGGTCAGGTAGCAGATGGAGACCGACTGGGCTTAACATTCTTAGACTATTGTTGCCAGGTTGTGCTGAACATGGAAGATCCAGGTATGATGCGAATTCTTCTGCACCAAGGTACCTGGAAAGATAAACTTTCTTGCGGTATTCTCGGCAATCTTTTTCTTGAATTGCAGAAGAATAAAAGAACTCAACACTTACTTCAAACAATCCACAATGCTCTGCATGGTAAAAAACCAGGATTACTTACAAAGCTATTGGCCCCCCGACCAATAAAAAAAACAATTAAGAAATTAGGTAACTTAGCTGAATCGAGACACTCTCAGAAAAATATTTACGAAGATAAAGCAAATAAACTAATGCTCGACACATTCAAAGAGCTCAGCATGATCCTCGCAAATAGCTTTGAAAACTCATTAGTCAAAAATTTGGAAGCAGGGTTTTCTGTTGATAACTTTGACTTCCCATTGCAAATCAGCAAAACACTCAAAGCTCAACCACAAGTCAAGGAAATTGGTCTTAGCAGTTTGCTAACACTAATCCTTTCCGCCGCGAAAATAGCAGGCTCTCGTGCCCTGTACAGTGGAAGAGATTTCTTAAATATGTTTGCCGATGCAATGGGCCAAGAAAACATAGACCACAGACTACTTTTCTTTGTTGAAGATTACTTTGAACAAAATCCTAGAGGCAGACTTTTTAGAGAAATGCACTTCCTTTGTTTGCAAGAACAACTCCCTATAGATTTCATTACTTGCAGCGATGATCCAACTGAAGTACCGGGGCTTGTTAAAATCTCTCCAGTCAAGACTATAAAAATAAACCCACATGCTCCACCTTTACACATCCCCGATTTTTTTGAACTCCATGAATTTTTCCGAAAGTCCAACTACGATCAGGTTTTATCTTGTGGAAGTATTCTCTCTTCAATTTCATGTTTATTTCTCAAGGAATGCTTTGTAGCTAATGCTCATATTTTTGTATGCCGTAATTGGCTAAAAGCTCTGACTCGAAAGTACAAATTGAATACCAAACAGGAAAGTCGCTTAAGGCGTATAATCCGATTCTACTACAAGCAGTTCTCAACTCTCTTTGCACCAAAAATAAAAATGACTCGTCAATTATGTGAGAAAAACATGAACCTGAACAAAAATAATATAATTGGACTGAATCTGAATAATGAAACTGATTCTTTAGCCTCACTCTACATAATGGTGAATCGACTTGGTCTATACAACGGAGAAAAAAGAAAGTTTGAATCAACTCTTCTCGAAGATTTTTATACCCTTACGTTCTCAGAATAATCAAAAATACACAAATTTAAATCGTAATGTTTATTGAATTCCCAGGGCTGTTTTCATTGTCAGATCTGGTTAGTTTTGCAGACTGAACTTCTTCTTGTGAGTTTTCCTGTGACTCTTCTAAAAGGTAATGCTTATTTATAGCTTGTGAGGATGACTTACTTAAGCTACGATTACCAGAGCGAGCTGCAGACTTTTTGACGTTCAATTTTAACGGTCCTACCTCCAGATGATATTCAGCCGTCAGCTCCTCATAAGTATCTTCCGATGTCTCATCAAAAGAACTTTTGCGCGCGTCAACGCCTTTTACCTTTTTTGAGTTTTCTGCAACTCATCAAGGTATTTTCTGGTTAAATCACCTAACATGTCTCTTCCTAACTTATCCGCTCTATCAATTGTACAGAAATCTCCATTTGTCAATATTCCACAAGCGCTTAAAAGCAAGACTAGTCATTACAAATGTGTCACTTATGACTTTCAGAACTCTCATATATCATGTGCATAGCTTTCAACACACCAACCAGAGTTAACGTTAAAGCAATTGCCTCCCAGACCAGATAGACTTCAAAATGAGCCAGAAACTCATTGAAGGGAATACTAAAAATATGAAATGATAAAGCCCGGGCAAAAATAAAAAAGATTACTAAAGCACTGCCAAAACCAACAATTCTATATTTTTTTATAAAGCTTTTTAGCGGAATTCTATAATACCAGACAAAAGAAACTAGAGATACAAATAAACCAAAGATGAAAGCCCTTTTAAAAAGGTGTCTATACTCCATAAGGTTCAACCTCGTCGCCACCCACCGCCCAACATCTGAGATGATAGTCTGAAGATCTAACTGCTTATTCATCCCCAATCCAAAAAACATCAATGCCAGATAGAACCAGACCTTATATTCTTGGAGATCATACCCTTTGCTGCCGCTAAACACTTTGAAAGACATTAAGCCAACAAAAATATATGCTGCAGTTATTAGCCAACCGCTGACAGTTGGATCACCTACTTGCAATGACCAACGAAATTCTACTGAAGCAGTATTTATAATCACGGACTCCTTAAAACATCTACATCAGTATTAATTTATTTCGGGCACAAAAAAAAGGACTGCATGAAAATTTCATGCCGTCCTTTAAGAATTTATACCGAGAAGTTTTTAGCCTAGGTAAGCTGCAACTTTCTCAGCAACATTTTCAGCAGTAAAACCGAAGTGCTCTGCAACTTGTCCACCAGGACCACTTTCACCAAAACGGTCAAGACATAGAGACTCACCATCAAGGCCAAGGTAACGCTGCCAACTTAGGCTGCTACCGTAATCAACTGCAAAACGCTTTCTAACAGTGTTAGGAAGAACGCTTTCTTTGTACTCTGCAGATTGTTCGTTGAATAATTTTGTAGAAGGAACAGATACAACGCGAACGCTCTTACCTTGACCTTCTAAAATATCGGCTGCATCGATACAGTGCTTAACTTCAGAACCAGAAGCCATAAGAATAACATCTGCTTCAGACCCAGACTCTTGCTTGATAACGTAACCCCCTTTGTCAACAGAAGCAGGACCTTCAAGAGTCGTTAGACCTTGACGGCTAAGAAGAAGAGCTGTCGGGCCTTCAGTATTTTCAAGAGCAGTCTGCCATGCAGATTTAACTTCGTTTGCATCAGCAGGACGAAGTACAGTCAAACCAGGGATACACTCAAGAGCAATTTTATGCTCGATAGGCTGGTGAGTAGGACCGTCTTCACCTACGAATATTGAATCATGAGTAAAGATGTAAATCGTAGGAAGCTTCATAAGAGCTGCTAGACGGATAGCATGTCTCATGTAATCTGAGAATACTAGGAAAGTAGAACAGTAAACTCTTAGACCACCGTAAAGCTGCATACCGTTAACAACTGCACCCATTGCATGCTCACGTACACCAAAGTGTAAGTTACGACCAGCAAATGCGTCAGTGTTAATGTCACCTTCTTCGTGCATTCTACTTAGGTTAGAGCAGTCTAGGTCAGCAGAACCACCAACAAGGTAGCTCACCTGTGAAGCAACTGCATTTAGAACAGTCTCAGAAGATTTTCTTGAAGCAACTCCAGAACCAGCCTCGAACTCAGGAAGCTCCAGTTTAGCAGGTAGCTCTAAGCCAAAACACTTATCCCACTCAGCTTTAAGCTCAGGGTTAGCAGCAGCCCATGCATCATAAGTAGCTTGCCATTCAGCTTGAGCAGCAGCGCCATTGTCAGCTACAGATTTAGTGAAAGCATATACGTCATCAGCAACACTGAAAGCTTCAGCACCAAGACCAAGAGCTTCACGAGTGGCAGCAGTTTCTTCAGGACCTAATGGAGCACCGTGTACTTTGTGAGTGCCAGACTTGTTAGGTGAACCTTTACCAATAGTAGTGGTGGCGATAACCAGAGCCGGCTTGTCGCTTGCTTTTGCTGAAGTTAAAGCAGCAGAAAGTTCATCAACACTGTGACCATCTGCATTAAATACATCAAAACCGTAAGCTTCGTAGCGCTTAGCAACGTCTTCAGTAAAAGCGATGTCAGTTGAACCTTCAATAGTGATCTGATTTGAGTCATAGATAACTACTAAGTTATCAAGCTTTAAGTGACCTGCCATAGAAGAAGCTTCTGCAGCTACACCTTCCATCATACATCCATCACCACAAAGAGTATAGATCGTATTATCAACAACTGTGTGAGCATCAGTATTGAATTTCTCAGCCTGCATTTTAGAAGCCAGAGCCATACCAACAGCATTACCGATACCCTGACCTAGAGGACCAGTAGTAGTTTCAACACCATCCGTGTAACCAAACTCAGGGTGACCTGGAGTCTTACTACCTAACTGACGGAAATTTTTAAGATCTTCAACAGATACATCGTAACCGAAAAGGTGAAGAAGAGAGTAAATAAGCATTGAGCCGTGACCAGCAGAAAGAATGAAACGGTCGCGGTTTGACCAGCTGCTGTCTGAAGGATTGTGTTTAAGGAAGTCTGACCATAGTACAGAAGCTATGTCTGCACAACCCATTGGAAGACCTGGGTGACCTGAGTTTGCCGCCTGAACACCTTCAGCACTCAAAACACGGATCGTATTCGCAAGTTTTGTTTTCATATTAATTTGTTTCTCGTATTGTGGTTTTGCTTTTAACATAAATTATAACAGGGGCATAATATCGTATACATACAGGTTTTCAAGTCCCCTGAGAGATCCTTATAATGAAACAGCACTGTAAAAATGCAAGCCGAACCTTAAGTCGATGACACCCTTCAGCATATGCCTATTAGACTAAGGTCCTCCAAGCTTAATCCTTCTTAACCAAATGAAAACATAAGCTTGACTTGCATTTTATAACTAACTGCTTATTTTAGGGCCTCTTAAACTTATGCATGGATCAGATACTCTGGTCTATAATTACAGTAACAAAGGAAGTCAAAAATGACTAAAGAAGAAAAAAATGCGATCATGAAAGAGTTCGCACAGAAAGAAGGTGACGTCGGTTCTCCTCAGGTTCAAATTGCTGTTCTTACGGCTAAGATCAAAGAGTTAACCAGCCACATGAAAGAACATCCATCAGACTACTCTTCAAGAAGAGGTCTACTGTCTATGGTTACTCGTCGTAAGTCACTTCTTAAATACTTAAACAGCAAAAATCACTCAGCGTATGTTGATCTAATCAAAAAATTAGGTCTAAAACGTTAATAGTTTTTTTAGCCTGAAGCTTTAATTAGCTTCAGGCTTTTTTTATAAAAAAGAAGCCGAACTTCAGGGGCAGAACTGTTGAGTCTCTTCTAAATAATTGCTTCAAGCAGTTTTTCAGAAGAGGTTCAAAAAATCTTCTGAAGCAGCCGGCAAAAACATGAATGCTTATAAAGGATATACAACATGAGCATTGGTAGTGTAACTATCGACATGGGCCAGGGCCTCCCAATTACCATCGAAACTGGTAAAATTGCCCTACTAGCTGGCGGTTCAGTAACCGTTAGACAAGGCGACTCAGTCGTCCTTTGTACTGCTTGTTCAGGTGGACGTAGAGAAGGTATGGACTTCTTCCCACTACAAGTAGCTTACCGCGAAAAATATACTGCAACTGGTCGTTTCCCAGGCGGTTACCTTAAACGTGAAGGTCGTCCTTCTGAGCACGAAGTTCTTACTTCAAGAATGACTGACCGTCCAATACGTCCTTTATTCCCTAAAGGTTTTTACAACGAAGTCCAGGTTCAGTGTCTAGTACTAAGTGCTGACAGCACACACCAAACTGACGTCCTGGCAATGCTTGGTTCGTCTGCAGCTCTTGCACTTTCAGACCTGCCATTCGCTGGCCCTTTAGGTTCACTGAGAGTTGGTAAAATCAATGGTGAATTTGTAGCCAACCCAACTTTCCAGGAAATGGAAAACAGCTCACTTGAGCTTATCTATTCTGGTCTTGCAGACAAGATGATCATGATCGAAGGTGATTGTGATGAACTTGACGAAGAAGAATTCCACAAAGCTCTAGTTTTCGCTAACGAAAAAGTTAAGCTTCAGCTGGATGCTATCAAAGGTTTCATCTCTGAGTTTGGTAAAACTAAGAAAGAATACGAAATCTGCATTGTTCCTGAAGATGCCCTAGCTGCTGTTAACGCTGTTATGGATCAGGAAAAACTTGACGCTGCTTGTCTTGTAAATGACAAAGAAGGCCGTGGTCTTGCTCTTAACGCACTTTACGAAGAACTTCGTGCTAAAATCGAAGGCTGGGATGAAGAGCGCGAAGCAGATCTAAAAACTGCTTTTGGCAAAATCAACAGTGATAACATTCGCCGCTTGATCCTTGAAGAAGGTAAACGTTCTGACGGCCGTGGTGCTGAAGATCTAAGACCGATCTCTTGTGAATCAAACGTTCTTCCTGTAGTTCACGGTTCTTCACTTTTCGCTCGTGGCGAGACTCAAGGTGTTGTAATCGTTGCTCTTGGTAGTGCCGATGGTGCTCAATCTCAAGACTCAATGATTGGCGAAAGTAAGAAAAACTTCTACCTACACTACAACTTCCCTAACTATTCAGTTGGTGAGTGTGGTCGTATTATGGGTCCTGGTAATCGCGAAATCGGTCACGGTAACCTTGCTGAGAGATCTGTTGCTAAAATGATGCCAGAAGACTGCCCTTACTCAGTTCGTGTTTCTTCTGAAATCATGGGTTCAAACGGTTCAACTTCTATGGCTTCTATCTGTGGTGCATCAATGGCACTGATGGATGCAGGTATTAAACTTAAGAAGCAAGTTGCCGGTATTTCTTGTGGACTTGTTACAAGTGAAGATAAATACGTTCTACTTACTGACATTCTTGGTTCTGAAGACCACTACGGTGACATGGACTTCAAGATCGCTGGTACTCGCGACGGTATCACAGGCTTCCAGTTGGACCTGAAGATCGACGGTATCACTATGGATCAGGCAAAAGAAGCCATCGCTAACCTTAAAGCTTCAAGAATGAAAATTCTTGACATCATGAATGCGACAATTTCTGAGCCTAGAACAGAAGTTAACCCGAATGCTCCAAGAATGCATACTCTAATGATCAACCCTGAAAAAATCGGTGCTGTTATCGGTACTGGTGGTAAAGTGATCAAAGGTATCGTAGAAGAAACTGGTGCTAAAATCGACATTGAAGACGATGGTAAAGTTACAATCTTCGCCGACAATGCCGACAGTTTAAATGCTGCTCTCAACCATGTAGAAAACCTAACAAACGAAGTTGAAGTTGGTAAGATCTATCAGGGTCTTGTTAATGGCGTGAAAGACTTCGGTGCTTTTGTTGAAATCTACAGTCAGAGTGGCCTACTGCACATTTCTGAAATGGCTGACTACCGTGTTGACAAAGTTGAAGACATCTGTAGCGTTGGCGACAAAGTCACTGTTAAAGTTATCGACATCGATGACCGCGGTAGAATCCGCTTAAGCCGTAAAGCTGCATTGGAAGAAATGGAAGATTAAAAAAATCTATCAGTTCGATCTTGCATGATCGAACTGATGCATTATACTATCGATCCATTTTCGATAAGTAGTAAAAGCTTTAAGATTTAGAACTGACCAAATCAAGGTTTATAGATAATGAAATCAGATATACATCCAGAATACACTGAGGCAACTGTTGCTTGTGCTTGTGGTGAGACCTGGCAGGTAAAATCTACCAGAAAAGAAGCGAAGGTAGGTATCTGCTCGAAATGTCACCCTTTCTACACTGGTACACAGAGAAATGCTGACCTTGAAGGTAGAATTGACGCCTTCAACAGACGTTACGCCAAGAAGTAACGCTCTCACAATCAATTTAAAAAATCCGCGGGTTTACCTTGCGGATTTTTTTTATTTTTGGCAATATAATTACAGATTCAAACATTCATCCCGGGTAGGACAATGATCGACTTCTCTAGAAAAATGACTCAAGTCAAAGAGCGCTTTAAACAACTTGAAAACGAAATGGCTAACCCAGCTATATTCGACGACCGTAAGCGCTATGGTGAAGTTTCCAAAGAACACCAGAGACTTACCCTGCTCATTGAATGTTATGACAAACTAGAGAAAGGCCTTGAAGAAATTGAAGAAAATAAAGAAATGCTTGCAGCAGAAAGCGACCCTGAATTTTCTGAAGTTATAAGAGGTGACATAAAGACTCTTGAAGAAAGTATCCCAGCTCTTGAATCTGAACTAAAACTTCTCATTGTTCCTCCTGCCCCAGAAGACTCACGTAACTCGATTATAGAAATAAGACCGGCTGCTGGTGGTGATGAGGCCGCTCTGTTTGCCGATGACCTTCTTCGTATGTATGAAGTCTATGCTGGCAAAAAAGGCTGGAAAGTAGAAGTCATCGAACACAACCATAGTGATCTAGGTGGTCTGAAATCAGTTTCTTTTATGCTTCGAGGTGAAGATGTTTATCGCGAGCTTAAATTTGAAAGTGGCGTACACCGTGTCCAGCGTGTTCCGGCTACTGAATCTCAAGGCCGTATCCACACTTCAACTGTTACAGTTGCCGTGCTTCCTGAGGCTGAAGAAGTCGATATTGAAATTAACCCTTCAGACTTGCGCTTTGACGTTTTTCGTTCATCTGGTGCCGGCGGTCAGTGTGTAAACACAACTGACTCTGCTGTTCGTGTGACACATGTTCCTACTGGTATCTCCTTCGCTTCACAGCAAGAGAGATCCCAGCATAAGAATAAGGAAATTGCCCTAAAACTCCTTCGTTCTAAAATGCTTGAAATAAAAATTCAGGAAGAGCAGGCTAAAATGGCCAGTGAACGTAAAGGCCAGGTTGGTACGGGCGATAGAAGTGAAAAAATTAGAACTTACAACTACCCTCAAAACCGTGTAACCGATCACCGCTTTGGCATTACGCGTTATGATCTACCTGCAGTAATCGCCGGTGAAGTTGGCCCTCTACTGAATGAGATCCTGACAATTCAGGCTGAATCCAAGCTTGCTGAAGAACTCGCAAAGTAAAACATAGCCTACACTCTTGTTTCTAAATCCCTCTTGTTATATATTGATAGTATATGAAAGTAAACGAGAGCATATATGCAATTATACAGCGAACAAAACCTTCGTGATTTCAACAACATCGCAAGCCGCTTAAAGAGAAATTCGCAAGACTTCATCATTGAGCATCACTACTTCATAACATTGCTCATTGTAGCAGCTTCTGTCGATGCAGCTAGTACAATTTACTTTATGCACACAGTCGGACCTCAACTGGAGATACACCCAGTTATCCGTGAATTAGGATTTATCCTCGGCCCAACACTAGGACCTATTCTCGGTAAAATCCTACAGATTACTGTTGGTATGTCAGCCGTCATTTACCTAAGAAAATACGCGAAATACATCTTAGTAATAGCCGCTGTCATCTACAGCTGGGCAGCTACAGCAAACTTCCTAACTCATCTAAACTTCCATTAAAAATTTGCGTTTTGAGAATTTCGCCACAAGTTGTATTTAAAACACACATTTAAACTCTATGATGAAAATATTACTTTTATTAATAACTCTGACCTCACTTTCTGCATATAGCGAAAGTCAAAACATGACAATCATGAAAGGTAAGTGGCACTTTGAAAAACGCTGTGCCTTTTGTCATGAGAAGAAGGGTCAGGGTGGAGTTGCTCCCAATCTAACTGATAATCACTATATTTATGGCCCAACTAAAGCTGCCATGTCACACATTGTTAGAAATGGCATCAAAGCGAAAGGAATGCCAGAATGGCAAAAGATCTTACCAAAAGATCAAGTGGATGCAATTATTGAGTACGTCTGGAGTATAAGAGGTACCAATGTTAAAGGTAAAGCACCAGAAGGTGTAAAGTTCTACTTAATTAAGAAAGAAAAGTAATTTCACCTTTCTCCAAACTAGTTTAAACCAATGCGTCCATCGCTTAATATAAAGCACCATTTGTTATAGACTTAAACAGAAACTGTCTATCCTTCCGGTCTTTACATTCTAACTCAAGAGACACAGCTTCTGCGTTCGTAACACCGGTAATAAAAAAATTGGTGTATTCGGATGATTCTAATCGATGTGGACTGCAATTTCACTACCATTGCAATCAGGAAGATTCAGATCAAGAATTGCCAAATTGAACTCAAGATTCTCCATTGTCTTGAAGGCTTCTTTACCATTTAAACACCTTTGTGCAATGGATTTATTCTACAACCATTTAAAATGTAACTTTAAATCAAATAGGTCGCAAACTTCAATAGAAAGAGAAATATAAAACAGGAATTTATAGTAAGAAGGGAGCAGTATTAAGCAATTTCAGATTGCTGCAACTTTCCCGTAGCTTCAAGAAGTTTTTCAACAGCATCTAAAAGAGTAGTACTCATGATAGGCTTGTTAATAAACATTCGGTCGATGCGCCCCTCACACTCTTCTCTAAGAGTTTTAGCTTCTATGCTGTAATCACCGGTTATAAAAATAATCGGAGTATCCGGGCTGTGCATTTCTAAATAGTCAGCAACCTCCAAGCCATTTACGTCCGATAAATTTAAATCTAGAATGACCAAATTAAACTCAAGATCATTCATCGCCCTAAAAGCTGAACGTCCATCTACGCAGGTCTCCGATAGATAACCCTTATTTGAAAGCATATCGACAAGCACTTCCAGTATTACTTGCTCATCATCAACTATCAAGACACAGGGGGCCATATTCTAAATCCATAAATGATTAAATTCTGTCAATCGTACCTATAACATATTGTCATCCCTTTACAATTGGCAAATTTTTTAGAACTAATCCTGCATTTTTTATAGTTTTTTAATGAATTACTGCAGAAAAAAACGAATTCAAAGCTTCTTCAAAGCCCAAAAGTACGCTTTAAATTTGGGTTCATGCCGTAACTTATCTTAGCTCGAGGCATATAAATTTTTACATTTCTAGGAACATAAGGATGTTTCTTCTTGCGATTTCCCTCCCATAAAATTTTTATGCCATACATAAAAGACAAAGCAACAGTAAGAAGAAGAATGAAACCCAAACCACCCAGAGCTAAAACTAAAGCGACTGGAGCAATTAACTTACTCCAATCGTAATCTGTTTGATGCATATGTGGCGGTGAAATGGACTGGAACTATGGAAGTTGATCGCCTTGATTCAGTCGACCCAAGTGCAGAGGCTACGGAAAGTTCACCTGACTTTTTTGT
>JAKVBD010000114.1 GCA_022446985.1 Lentisphaerales bacterium | reverse complement strand
GTGAGTTTTTTCCTTTTTTCAGGGCTATCCGCCACGGCAGATGATCGCCCCAATATTATATTGGTCCTCGTTGACGACATGGGCTACTCAGACCTCGGTTCCTTTGGCAGTGAAATCAAAACTCCGAATCTCGACACCCTTGCTGCCAATGGCATAAAGTTCACTCACTTCACCAATTGTGCTAAGTGCGAAACGACCAGAACGACTCTTCTAAGCGGGCGCTACCACACAGAAGCCAAGCCTAATCCTAAAGCCAATATTATGATTCCTGAAAATTTGGGGCTTGCAGGATACCAAAACTTCATGGTTGGCAAATGGCACGTTTTCGACACGCCATTTACTCGCGGCTTTGATCGCTTTTTCGGATTTCATGAGGGAGCTACAAACTTCTTTACCGGTGAGGGTACCAAAGGAGGCAACTCTTATCACCTTGACAACAAACCTTATGAAATTCCAGAAAACTTTTACTGCACTGACGCTTTTACGGATTATGCTGTAAAATACATCGATGAACGCGACAATAAGAACCCCTTCTTCATGTATGTTGCCTATAATGCACCACACTATCCTCTTCAGGCCCCAAAAGAAGATGTCATGAAGTATCGCGGTAAATATATGGAAGGCTGGGATGTCCTACGGCAAAAGCGTTTTAAACGCATGAAAGAATTGAACATCATCCCGCAAGACATGAAGCTTTCAAAACCTGAGCCAGACTGCCGAAGCTGGGATTCTTTATCTGATAAAGAAAAAGATGATATGGATTTAAGAATGGCGACGTTCTCTGCCATGGTTGACCGGGTGGACCAACAAATGGGTAGAATTATTACTAAGCTGAAAGATGAAAAGATCTTCGACAATACACTTATTATCTTTCTTAGTGATAATGGTGCCTGCCCGTTCGACAGAACCAGAAAACCTACTCTTGAGAATAACTACACGCCTTGGGATGGCCGTTCTTACTACTGCTACCCAAAAGAATGGGCCAATGCCTGTAACACACCTTTTA
Source organism: Lentisphaerales bacterium (assembly GCA_022446985.1). Taxonomy (GTDB): domain Bacteria; phylum Verrucomicrobiota; class Lentisphaeria; order Lentisphaerales; family Lentisphaeraceae; genus JAKVBD01. Next base: position 15,226 of record JAKVBD010000114.1, on the reverse strand, counting down.
GGAAGTATAAACAAACCCAGAATGAAGGCGGTATTGCCACTTCAATGATCGCTCACTGGCCTAGAGGCATAACTGTTCCAGGAACATTTAACCGCCAAAGAGGTCATTTAGTCGATTTTCATGCGACATTTCGAGAGCTTGCTGGAACTGAATATCCTAAAGAATACAAAGGCAATAAAATTGGTCCTGCCAGAGGTATAAGCCTCGTGCCGTCATTCACAGGGAAAAACAGACCTGAACACGAATATATCTACCAAAACTTTGGTAACAAATATACCGCTTTAGTTATGGGTAAGTGGAAGCTTGTTGACCAGAAGTACCTTTACAATCTCGAAGTCGACCGCATTGAAAGCAACGACTTGAGCAAAAGTAATCCAGAAAAGTTTCAGCAAATGCTGGCGGAATGGAAGAAAAGAGATGCTGAGCTCAATAAAAAATCCGGCAAGAAGAAGAAAAAGAAGTAGTAAAAATCAGATAATCTAGACTATCAAACTATTGATTAGCACAATAGTTGCATGAGCATCACTTTTATTGGCTTACTCTGTTAGTACTTTCTGAATTCTTTTGTTTATAAACGTAAAAGGTAAAATATGTATAGGCTATTATCCTTAGTTACATTTCTTTTCATGACACTTTCTGCAGTAGCAGACAAACCGAATATTATTTTGGTTATGACTGATGATCAGGGTTGGGGCCAAGTTGGTTACATGAACCACCCTCTCCTCAAAACTCCAAACTTAAATGCTATGGCTGAAAACGGTCTGCGCTTTAACCGCTTCTATGCCTCTGCCCCTGTTTGTTCACCCACAAGAGCGAGTGTATTAACTGGTCGAGCAAATGACCGCTCTGGAGTTTTCTCACACGGTTACGCTTTAAGACTGGAAGAAAAGACTCTTCCGCAAGCTCTCAAAAAGGCTGGTTACGCCACCGGACACTTTGGTAAGTGGCACCTGGATGGTCTACGTGGAGCTGGAGTTCCGGTTCTCAAAGATGATCCACACAGTCCAGGCGCTATCGGTTTCGACGAATGGCTGACAGTCACAAACTTCTTCGACCTCAACCCGTTAATGGGCCGCAAAGGTGAATTTGAGGAATTCAAAGGGGATTCCTCTGAAGTAATCGTTGATGAAGCTGTAAAATTCATCAAAGCTCAAAAAGAAGCCAACAAGCCTTCTTTCACTGTAATTTGGTATGGTTCGCCTCACAATCCTTTCTACGCTCTGGATAAAGACATTAAGCCATTTAAAAGCTTAAAAAATCCAGTCGCTCAAAAGCATCATGCAGAAATTCGTGCTATGGACCGCAGTGTCGGTACACTTCGCAAAGCTCTTCGCGATATGGGTATTGCCGATAACACACTTATCTGGTTCAATAGTGATAATGGCGGTCTGAAAAATAAAGAGACCGAAATTGACTCTGTAGGCGGCTTAAGAGATAACAAAGGCTCCATGTATGAAGGTGGCATTCGCGTTCCCGGAATTATCGAGTGGCCGGCAAAAATCAAAGGCCGCATTACTGATTACCCGTCTTCCACAATGGATATCATGCCTACTATTTTAGATATTGTCGGTCTAGGTTCTGAGAATATGCTACCTGTTGTTGATGGTATAAGTATTCAACCTCTTTTTGCCGAAGAAATTGGTAAGCGCGATAAACCAATGACCTTCCACTATGCCCAGACAAAAGCTGCAGTTATTGACAATAACTATAAACTCTTACAGATGAAAGTCGGCACAGACAAATATGAACTCTACGATCTGGATAAAGATCCTAAGGAGAGTAAAAACCTTATTAGTGATCTGCCTGAAGTAGCTCAAAAAATGAAAAGCCAAATCAACAGTTTTACAGCTTCTGTTAAAGACAGTATCGCTGGTAAAGATTATCCAAATGGCATAATCCACGAAAGAACGGAGCGTAAATTTTGGCATGAAAGCGAAGAATACAAAAAATATTTTGATGTATTCAAAGATCGCGTTGAGTATAAAAGGTACCAAAAGCAGCTCTCTGGAGAAACTCCTCAAAAGAAGAAAAAGAAAAAATAATTTCGCATAGTTTTCAATAGGCAGGTGGTATCAAAATTTTGCTCACCTGCCTTTTCCTTATAGATTGTGTATAAAGGATAAATAAATGAAAACTACCAAAATTCTTTTTTTACTTTTTACTCTCTGCTTTTCTCTTATAGCAGAGAATAAAAAAAACGTTCTTCTCATCCCGGTTGATGACCTGAATGACTGGATTAGTGTTCTTGGCGGTCACCCGCAGGTAAAGACCCCTAACATAGATCACCTTGCTTCCAGAGGAACGTTATTTACCAATGCTCATTGTCAGTCGCCGGTATGTAATCCATCTCGTGCCAGTATGATGACCTCCCTCTACCCAGAATCCACTGGTATTTACTTCCTTAATCCTCCGATTAAATCATCTAAAGTTGCAGCCAAAGCGACAGTTCTTCCTCAGCGTTTTGTCAAAGAAGGCTACCATGTAGCAGCTGCGGGTAAAGTTTTTCACAATAAAGAAAATAAAGAGTATTTCCCAATTTATGGTGGTAGCTACGGTGGTTTTGGCCCACTGCCAAAAAAGAAAATCGCCCCTTACGTTGGTCACAGACTTTGGGATTGGGGAGTTTACCCTGAACTCGACAAAGATATGCCGGACTTTCAAATTGCTGCTTGGGGTCAGGAACAGCTTAAAAAGAAATACGATAAACCCTTCTTCATGGCTACTGGTTTTTACAGACCTCACGTTCCACAATTTGCACCGCAAAAGTGGTTTGATATGTATCCTATAGAAGAAGTACAGCTTCCTAAAGTTATAAGTGACGACCTTAAAAACATTTCTCAGTATGCAGTAGACATCACACGTCTTGAACATGTTGCGCCAACACACGAATGGGTTACACAAAACAATCAGTGGAAGCCTTTAGTTCAATCTTACCTCGCGTGTGTCAGCTTTGTTGACGAACAGGTTGGCAAAGTTGTTAAAGCTCTGCAAAGCAGTCCTTATAAAGACAATACATATATCGTTCTCTACAGTGACCATGGTTTCCACCTTGGTGAGAAAGAGCGTTATGCAAAACGCAGTCTTTGGGAAGATGGTGCTCGTGTACCTATGATCATTGTTGGCCCTGGTATTAAGCCTGGGCAAGTCTGTAATAAACCTGTTGAGCTTATCGACATCTACCCAACACTACTTGAGCTTACCGGTCACAAAGCTGATCCTATGAATGAAGGCAACTCTCTTGTGCCACTGCTTAAAGATCCAAACTCCGAATGGCCACACATGGCCCGTACAAGTTTTGGTCCGGGTAACTATGCGATTATCTCTGAGCAGTTCCGTTACATTCACTACAACGATGGTTCTGAAGAGTTTTACGACCATAAAAAAGATCCAAATGAGTGGAATAACGTCATTGCGAATCCTGAGTACTCATCAACCATTAAGCTGCACAGAAAACACGCACCCAAAAATTTCCAGCCAATCCTTGGCAATAACTCTACTGGCCACAAATCATTCAAAGCCGCTGAAGCTAAAAAGTAAATTACCAACTTAAATCTAAGCCCACCCTCAACACTTGAGGGTGCGCTTTTTTGTTTCCTCGATATTGCTGCTAATAACACTTAGTTTTTCTTCATTCGCTATTCTGGGTTTAGCGAAATATTCCTTAGACTTAGTTTCCAAGTCTTTAAGGCCAATGCTTAGTTCTTTGACCTAAAGTCTCAACTTATTTGATTAAGACCTTATACAAAAAAAGCCTCCCTAAGGAGGCTTTTAAAATCATCTTATGAAGGAGGGATTACTTATCTTCCCGATCAATCACAGTCTTGCTAAAGCGAAGATTATCAATCAAGGCCGAAAAGCCATCGTTACCAGGAGCAAATTTAATGTAAGATCCAGGAACGTTACCACGATCCAGGAAAACACCCAGTCTACCGCTTTCTGCAGCAAATGAGCGAATAGCATATTTACCGTTTACATAGACAACGAAGAGACCTTTACGAAGATTCCAACTTACAGTAACTCTTTGGAATTCACCTGGAGTCCATTCTTTAGTATCACCAAGTTGAAATGAGTGGAAGTTATAATCGCGAATTTCATATTTTGGCTTGGCCATTTCTTCAGCAGCAGCTTCTTTTGCAGCATTCTGCTCTTCTATAGCTTTATCCAATTCACTTTTGTTATCAAACTTAATCTTTGGCTTATCCAGCTCAGCAAAATATTTCTCATCGTAAACAACATCCTCTTTCTGCATCTCTTCAGGAATGTCAAACATCGCAGAAACTTTCAGTTTAAGACGACCAGCTTCATTTAGGTAAAGACCAAAAACTGTATCAGCATTTTTTTCTTCAAAAATAGTAGCTTCGCCTTTTACTCCAAAGCCTTTTTTCATCGGCGCGATATCGAAGCTGATTGTGCCATTGTTGAGATCGTAGTAATCACCAGTCTTAAGTCTAAGCTCAGTTCTTGAACGGCTGTCGCTGATATCCAAACACTTGCCAAGCTTACCCTCTACAACTTGAGCTTTACCAAAAACATATGCATAAGTATCGCCTTGAGAGACAGATGTCAAATGACGCATATATCTTCCCGCAGACTCCATTTTGATGTCTTCGAAATTAATAACGTGATCTTCGTCTTTAGCTGATACACTAAGAGTCAAAGCTGCGGCCAGTGCAGACCCTGCAATTTTTTTCAACATGGTTAATCACCTGATTTTTTACCGGTTTCAACAAATTTGCTGACGGCACTTTTGCCGTTTTTTTCACCTTTCAATGTATTTGTATACACACTAAAGTCAATTAGATTTGAAGTATTTATATGCTGTAAAGCACTACAACTTATATTTATCTCTAACAATTCCCTCAAATTAATCGCTAAGGAATAATAAGCAATAAGTTGACATTTTGTCACTTTCGGTTAAAGATCTTGGCGAACTAACTGAGATCACTATGCTTATAAAAATACCAGTAATTTTTCTATGCGCTTTTTTAGCCGGGAAAATAAGCGAGAAAATGAAGCTGCCTGCGCTCCTTGGTTATATGGCAACCGGCCTCTTATTCTCCCCTGGTATTTCTGAAATATTGACACCGCTACAACAACTGTCTTTCAGCCAATCTGAACTCATATCTTCAGGGCCCTTCAGACTCATGGCACTTTTTATAATTCTTTACCGAGCCGGATTAGGGCTGGATAAAGCCGCATTACGCGAAAATGGTCATACCGCTCTAAAACTGTCTTTTACACCTTGCCTTGCTGAAGCTTGTGCCATCACCCTATTCTCCCATTATGCTTTAGGCTTTTTGTGGATTGAAAGTGCGCTTCTTGCTTTTATTATAGCAGCAGTATCTCCGGCTGTTATTGTTCCCATGATGCTCAAGCTGCAAGAAGACAAGATTGGTACCGGGAAGAAAATACCAACACTCATTTTGGCGAGTGTTACTTTAGATGACATATTGGCCATTACTGGCTTTGGGGTCTGTTTGGCTTTACTTAGTATTAATAGTACAGAAGCTCCTCTTGCCATAATTATCTTTTTACCCTTTGCTATAGTAACTGGCATTGCCTTCGGCTGGCTGCTTATAAAACCTCTTAAAAGTTTTCTAACAAGACCAGAAATTCATGTAAGTCTAAAAGTAGCTGGATTACTTATTCTAGCCTTGATATTGAAAAACATTGAGGAAAGCAACCTTTTCCCATTCTCGTACCTACTGGCGATCATGACCTTTGGCTTTGCCATACGGGATCACCTCCAACATCAGGCAGATGAGCTCGCCAAAGCTTTCCAAAATATCTGGAAGGTGGCTGAAGTCGTACTCTTTGTGCTCATCGGGGCCATGGTCGACCTAAGACTGGTGGCTGAAATGGGACTAGAAGGCTTGATACTTTTAACTCTAGGTCTTAGCGCTCGTTCGATTGGGGTGTATCTATCCCTCAATAAAAGTAAACTCAACCTAAAAGAAAAGTTCTTTTGCGTCATTGCTTATCTTCCCAAAGCCACAGTCCAAGCCACGATTGGAGGGATTGCTCTTTCGTATTTTTATGATGGTCAGATCAAACTCTACCAAGGAGCTCAAATGGGAGAATTTATTGTCGCCATGGCAGCCATGAGTATAGTTATTACAGCTCCGTTGGGAGCCATAGGCATACGTTTATCCAATCAACGCCTACTAACTAAAGAAAACTAACTTTCTTTAAATTTACGATAGAAATGGCGGAATTGATCATAGGTCATTTCAAGCTTTTCAGCTGCTGCACGCTGATTACTTCCAGTAGCTTCAAGTGCTTCAAAAATGAGTTTCTTTTTAAACTGCTCTACTTTTTCGTCAAAAGAATCTGCCGTGATAGTAAAAGTCGAACCACCAATTTCTTTAGGAAGGCAATCAGGCACGATCACATTCTCTTCTCCATAAAGGTAGACCCTTTCAACAACATTCTTCAGCTCGCGAATGTTGCCAGGCCAATGGTAATCCATCATTTGCTCAACTGTTTCCCGTTTAAATGTTCGGGTCACTATATTCGGAATTTCTTTGTGTAAGCAACGGACAAAATGAACAATTAAATGCGGAATATCTTCTCTTCTTTGACGAAGAGGTGGAATTTTAATTTCAGCAAAAGTAAGTCGATCATACAAATCACGGCGAAAGAGATTCTCATCCATCATTTCTTCAAGATCTGCATTTGTCGCTGAGACTATGCGAACATCGGCCTGAATCGTTTCTGTTCCACTTAGACGTTCAAACTTTTGATACTCCACAACTCTTAAAATTCTTTCCTGAAAGCTCAAGGACATATTGCCTATTTCATCCATAAACAAAGTGCCGCCACTGGCTTGTTCTAGACGACCAATTTTGCGTGAATCAGCTCCGGTAAATGCCCCTCTTTCATGACCATAGATTTCTGAATTCAACAATTCGTCATTGAAAGCGGCACAATTTATCGCTATGAATTTCTTATCTACACGTGGACTGGCTTTATGGATGAAGTCCGCCATAAGCTCTTTACCTGTACCTCGTTCCCCACGAATCATTACTGGTCTTGGTATTCTGGCGATCTGAGCTGCTTTGGCAGCCAGGTCTTTCATAACTTTACTTCTGGCAATTCCCTTAAACATAAATTCCCTATCCTCATTTCAAAAAAAATGGTGTTTTTCACCACAAACTAGAACCTAATGGTGTTTTCCACCTTTTCAAACCTCACTTGCCAACAATCAAAACCTCCCCTATGAAGAATATAAAAACCTAATAGTCAACAGGATAAAACAAATCCAAAATAAATCCCTCAAATTCCTGCTTGGAAATATGGCAAACAATTTCCAAATTAAATTTTAAAGGTCATCAAAAAAGGAGAAGGAAAATGGGAATTTTCAAAAGAATCAAAGATATCGTCACTGCTAACATCAACGACATGTTGGATAAAATCGAAGATCCAGAACATGCTATTGATCAAATGAATAAAGAAATGGAAGAGTCAATCCTAGAGCTGCGCAAACAAACTGCTGCTGCCATTGCATCTTCAAAAATTAACGCCAGAAAGCTTGAAGACAGTAAAGCAGAACAGGACAAATGGCAAAGAAATGCCGAACTAGCTGTTGAAGAAGGCGAAGACGACTTAGCCCGCAAAGCCTTGATCAAAAAACGCGAATTGACTGATCTCACAGAGCAGCAAACTGCTAATTTAGCTGACGAGGAAGCAATTATTGAAAAAATGAAGAGCGATCTTCACCAAGTTGAAGAAAAAGTCCAGGAAGCTCGTAGAAAACGCGAAGTCCTTCTTATGAAAAAGCGTGCCGCTGACAGCAAGAAAAAGATGCTGGAAAGCAGCGAGAAAGCTCAAGCCGCATTCGATGGCTCTGCAAGTAGTATTATTAATGGTTTCGACAGCTTCTCTAAGTATGAGGAGAAAATTGAAAAGGAGTTAGCCGAAATTGAAGCTCGTGAAGAACTCAATACCGGCAACAAAAATGTCAGCCTCGAACAGGAATTTGCTCATCTTCAAAAAAATGATGAGATCGATGATGAACTAGCAAAGCTTAAGAAAAAAGCCAAGAAGTGACATCTAACATTCACCAAGTCTGCTAAACTAAACTTGCAGGCTTGGTTCTGTTGCGCCTTAAATACACCTTTGCTTGCACTAAAAATCGCATCTGCTGTGGCAGTCTTAAAAGAAGTCATCTCTCGACAGTCAACTATACACGCATAGTTATCTGACAACCTTTCTGAGCTCCTTACATAAGAGACATTCTCAATGAATTCTTTATCTCTTATTTCTCCACTCGCGATAGTTAGAACAAAATTTTTATCATCTAAAAAATTATGATCTATTTTGCTCATCTCATCCAACTCTTTTGACTATTATCACATAGCCAATACACACTTACAATGCCACTGGAGTACATGTTTTGAGAGTTTTCTTCTAGCTTTCTCTCTCATCAATTCATTGCACTTTGCGCAAAAAATTTTACATTAACTATAAGAGATTATAAATAATAGGATTTTTATGTGTCAGCTTCTCGGAATGAATTGCAATGTTCCAACCGATATCTGTTTTTCATTTGAAGGCTTCTGTGAGAGAGGCGGCAATACTGACAGACATCAAGATGGCTGGGGAATCGCCTTCTTTGAAGGGAAAGCGTATAGATCCTTCATAGATACCAAGCCCTCTTCTGAATCTCCCGTTGCTCAAATGGTGAAGAATTATCCTATTAAGTCTTTAAACACCATTGCTCATATTCGTCAGGCAACCATCGGAGCGGTTGAATTAAGCAATACACAACCTTATCAGCGTGAAGCATGGGGACTGAACTGGATTTTCGCTCACAATGGCGATTTATGGAACTACAACCCAATCATTAAAGGGAAGTTTCAGCCTGTTGGCACTAGTGATAGTGAAAGAGCTTTCTGTACTATCATGAATACTCTTGCTGCAAAATACCCGGACTGCCCACCGCCACTCAAGCAACTTTATAAAGAACTCGAAGAAATCTGTGCTCCGATAGCAGAGTACGGTACTTTAAATTTCCTGCTCTCAAATGGGCAACTATTATTTGCCAGATGTTCAACGCTGCTTTACTACGTAATCCGCCAGGCACCTTTTAATGAAGCTCATCTCATCGACAAAGATATGAGTGTCGATTTTACTCACCTAACTGGTGATAATGATCGAGTTGCCGTTATTGCGACTCAACCGCTAACAAATAATGAAGCGTGGACTAAGTTTGAAAAGCACCAGCTGATCGCCTTTAAAGACGGTCAGCCGGTAGAATTCGATTAAAGACTTTCTTTATAGAGGTCTACAATTTGCTCAGCTATAGCAGCCCAACTGAATTTATCCTGGGCTCTCTGGCGGCCTTTTGCAGCCATACTTTCGCGCAATTCCTTGTCTGCCATTAAGCGATTTACGCCAGCAGCAAGATCTTTTGCAAACTTCTCTGAATCAACTGGTTCATATGGAGCCACTTGCAATTGCTCAACTGGAACAAGAATTCCTGTTTCTTCTGGAACGACAACTTCCTTTATACCGCCCACTGCGCTTGCAACAACTGCTGTCTCACAAGACATAGCTTCGAGGTTGATAATGCCAAATGGCTCATAAATAGAAGGGCAACAGAAAACATCTGCATGCGAGTAAAGCTGAATAGCGTCATCTTTACTGATCATATCTTCAATCCAGATAATACCTTCTCTACCCTGCTGAACTTCAGCAACCGCATCTTTCATTTCCTGAGCTATTTCAGGAGTGTCCGGCGCACCGGCACAAAGAACGATTTGATAATCCGGATCCATGTAGTGAATCGCGTTTACCAAGTGAATGATACCTTTCTGGCGAGTAATACGTCCAACAAACAAGACATAAGGCTTATTCGGATCAATGCCATTCTTGGCAAGTGTACCATCATCAGCCTGTTTCGAATATTGCTCTGTATCGATGCCGTTGTAGACAACTTTAAGTTTGTCTTCATCAACTTTGAAAAGTTTTCTGACATCTGCTGCAGTTTCTTCAGAAACAGCAATAACACCGTCAGCCATTTCTATAGCGGTCTTCTCAACCCATGAAGACATGTCGTAACCACCACCAAGTTGCTCTCTCTTCCATGGGCGCAAAGGCTCTAAACTGTGAACTGTAACAAATAGCTTTTTGCCATAAAGCAGCTTTGCTAAAATACCGCCAAAGTGTGAATACCATGTATGACAGTGAACTACGTCTGCATCGACCGGATCCATATTAAACGAAAGGCATTTGCCAAGAGTCGCCATCAACCCCTGAAAGTTATTGGGACAATTTTCGCTGACAAAGTTTTCCAGATCATGGCCTTTGACTTTCAGATTGTCTGTTTCACTGTCCTGATCACCAAAGCAACGAACTTCCGTATCTATAAGCTTTGATAATTCTTTTGTTAAATACTCTACATGAACACCGGCACCACCATAAACGTGTGGCGGATATTCATTGGTAAGAAGAAGGCTTTTCAATTTAATAATCTCCTGTTTGCCTGGAAACTTCTGACACTGCGTTCCCCACTAGATGTGACGGAAATCCCCTGGATATCAAAAACCTGTATAATCGAGCTTTCCTCTTGTGGAGTTCAAGATTGCTTTGATAAGTTCTCCACTTTTTTAAGGCCAACTGAATGATTTTTTCATATTCATCCTCTGGATCTGAAGCAAATTCCAACATTACCTGATCGATAATTGCAGAACTGACACCTTTTAGAGACAAACGCGAACGTATCTTTCCCGGGCCATCCTGCTTGCGTAAATTTATAGAATCTTCAACGAACAAACGGGCAAACTCCAAATCATTGATAAATCCCTGTGACTCCGCTTCATCAAGTAATGCATCAATTAATTCATAAGAATAATCCCGAGTCCTGGCCATCTTCTGACGAAGCTCTTTACGGGCATGTGGTCTTCTCGAAAGATAATCAAGGAGTTTCTTTCGACATTTTTCTATATGAATCTTACCTTCTAGTTGCTGATACTCTACATGAGACAGCTCCATATCGGATCTCAGATTCATTTCTAAAGCCAGGTTCTGGCTGACTTTCAATTTGGATTTATCGGTAAAGACCAGCTCGACTTTGCCGTCATTTTTGAAAGAGATTTTTTGAATGCGATACACAACAAATATCAATTAAGCTGCATATTATCCAGCAAGCGAGCCGGACCAAAATGGGCTGCAATCAGGCAGCGTATACCACCATTTGCAGTATCAACAGCTTCCAATGTCTCTGAATCAACCGTTTCGACATAGTCGATTTTTCCTCCAGCGTCTACAATCCTTGCAAAAATCTGCTGACGAACCTTAATCAAATCAGTCCCTTCGGTAACCTCATCGGCGGCCATATGTAAACTTTTATAAATAGCTAATGCAGCTTCTTTTTCTGATTCAGATAAATATCTGTTACGCGAGCTCATTGCCAAACCACTTTCTTCACGCCAGATTTTGCCTGGAACTACTTCAATTGGGAAATTCAGGTCTGCAGTCATCTTTTTCAGAACTTGTAATTGCTGATAATCTTTCTCACCAAAAACAGCAACGTCTGGTAAAACTGCATTATAAAGTTTGGTTACGATAGTCGTTACGCCACGGAAGTGAGTTGGTCTATCTGCTCCACAATACCCCTGAGACAAAACTTCTTCATTGACCCAGGTAGATGCATTGGGTATATACATTTCTTCTACAGAAGGGAAAAATACAGCGTCAGCGCCATATTCTTCACAGAGAGTTTTATCCTGCTCAAACGTTCTTGGGTACTTATCTAAATCTTCACCAGGAGCGAACTGAGTAGGATTCACAAAAATTGTTAATATCGTTTTGTCTGCTTTTGCGTTGGCTAATTCCAGTAGAGACAAGTGACCATCATGAAGCGCCCCCATAGTAGGAACGACACCAATACGAAAGCCTTGACGACGCCACTCCAGACTCTGCGTCTGCATGTCGCTAATCGTTTCTATGACTTTCATTTAAAAGTATTATCCTGGCCAGGGAAAGAACCGTCTTTAACTTCATTTACATAAGAAGAAAAAGCTGTTTTTATAGTAGAAGCCAAATCGGTAAATTGTTTAGCATGCTTAGGTTTAAAACCTTCGATAAGTCCGAGAATATCATGAGCGACTTGAATCTGACCTGAACAACCCACTCCGGCACCAATACCGATAGTCGGAACATTTATTTCTTTAGTGATCATAGCAGCAGTTTCTTCTGCTACTCCCTCAAGAACTATTGAGAAAACACCAGCATCTTCGAGAGCTTTTGCATCTTCGAGTAAGCGATCGATGCCAGCCTGATCACGCCCCTTAATCTTGTAACCTTCTAATTTGAAGCTCTGAGGTAAGATTCCTATGTGTCCCATGACAGGTACACCGCTCTGAACCAGTTTTTTGATAATAGGTGCGACATCGACACCACCTTCAAGCTTAACGGCACCGGCACCAGTTTCCTGTAGAATACGGGCGGAGTTCCTAAGAGCGTCATCAAAACTGCCGTATGACGCAAATGGCAAGTCACCGACTACTAAAGCTTTTGATGAACCGCGAACAACTGAAGCTGTATGGCGCAGCATATCTTCCATACTGACTGGTACAGTTGAGTCGTGTCCCATAACAACCATACCAAGTGAATCCCCGACTAATAAAATATCGGTTTCAGTCTGATCGGCTAAGGCAGCCATCCAGGCATCATACAGAGAAAGGCTGACGATTTTTTGACCGTCATTGTACTTTTTCAATATATCTTTGACACTGGTTCTATTCATCAAAATTTTCTTCCGGTTCCATCAATTATCGAATCAGCCATAATCATACTAGGAGAGCTGCCTTTTACAAATCCATTTGGGCAGTTCATATATGGCACTTTGCTTTTCTAAACTATTGCCCTATATTGCCGCAAAAATTTACTATGAGAACGATATGAGTTGTGATACAAAGAGGCTTCCCGAATGGATCAGAGTTAAAGTCCACACCGGAACAAACAGACAAGAAGTCCACAATGATTTACGCGACCTGAACCTAAATACGGTCTGCGAAGAAGCAAAATGCCCCAACCTCGCTGAATGCTGGCACGAAAGAACTTCTACATTTATGCTCATGGGAAGCAACTGTACTAGAGCCTGCCGCTTTTGTGCGATAGGCTATGAAAAGCCGGCACCTCTAGATACAGATGAACCAAGCAGAGTTGCTGAAGCTGCGGCAAGAATGAAACTGGAATATGTTGTCATCACCAGTGTTGCCCGCGATGATTTACCGGATGAAGGTGCCGCTCACTTTGCAGAAACAATCACCGAAGTCAGAAAAAGACTTCCTAAAGCCGGCATCGAAATTCTAACACCGGACTTCAATGGCAGAACTGAATTAATTCAAACTGTACTTGATGCGACTCCTACTATTTTTAACCACAACCTGGAAACTTGCGAAAGACTTTCACCTCCTGTTAGAGGCAGAGCTAAGTATCGCCGTTCGCTAAAAGTACTTGAGGATGCTAAAAACATGTCCAATGGTAGCGTTTTGACAAAATCTGGAATCATGGTTGGCTTAGGTGAAACAGATGACGAGGTTATTGACTGCATCAACGATCTTTATAGCTCAGGTGTGGACATTTTAACTATAGGCCAATACCTGCCTCCATCGCGCAAACACTGGAAACTTGACCGCTATGTCAAACCTGAAAAGTTCGACAAATGGGCTGCTTATGCTGAAAGTATTGGTTTCAATGCAGTTGCAAGTTCACCTATGGTGAGAAGTTCCTATAAGGCTGGAAAACTGGTCGAGGCAAAACTCAAAGAACAACAGTCCGCAAACCTATAAAAAGTAACTTGAAAAAGAAAATTTCGGCATATATTAGGGCTTCTGTACCGAAAAGTGCATGATTGACTTATCGATATGCCCGGTGAAACAATTTCATAAATTGGAGATTTAAGATGTCATTACATAGAAGTCTTAAAGGCAGTTCTAAAATACAGCTAAAGCGCAACGTTCTTAAGCGTTTTGAGCGCGTTGATCAGCTGAAAAAAGAAGGTCGCTACAAAGACGGCGAAGCTGTTCTTGGTCTACCTAAGACTAAGATTGAAAGCTAAGTCAGCTTTACAATATATCTTAGGCAGGTTCACTTGAGCCTGTCTTTTTTTTTACATCAAATAAGTAAATTTATATGAGTGAAAATAACGAAGAACCCGTAATCGTACAGTCTATCTGGTACAAAAAGATACCGACACTGTTGACTATTGGAAATTCAATCTGCGGTTTTACCGCAATACTATGGTGCCTCCAGGCATATGAAAGGGCTATACTCAAGGGAAATGGGCAAGTTATTGCTGGATCTTTACCCGATGTATCACTCGTTCAATACATTTTTGCAAGTTGCGCCTGGCTCGTCATTGGAGCCATGATTTTTGATGCCCTTGACGGCTGGTCTGCTAGAAAACTTAAAGCAACCTCACTCCATGGTATACAGATGGATTCTCTTGCAGACATGGTTACTTTTGGGGTTACACCAGCGGTTATCGTTGCAATCAGTTCACATATCTATGCTCTGTCTGGAAAAGGCTACTATGTCGGTGAAGGCCTCCTTCGCTATGACCGTCTGGTCTGGATCAGCTGCGGTATCTACCTTGCCTGCGCAGCCTGCCGCTTAGCTCTTTATAATGTTCATGCTATCGAAGAAAAGAAATCTGAAAACTTTTCAGGAATTCCGAGTCCGGGAGCCGCTGCAGCAGTATGTAGCATAATCATTATGAATCACAGTACGCTGGACTTACCGGAATGGATTACTACTATTTTCCTACCAATCTATACTGCAACGCTTGGTCTTCTTATGATCAGTACCATTCCCTACCCACACATGGGCAAATGGCTCATGAGTCCGGTTAAAAGAAACAGAAAGCTAATTGTACTTGCAGCAATTCTCGGTATGGGTATTTATGAACAGGTTCACCTTGGCCAAGGCCCTAAAATGACCGCCGCAGCCATCATCACAGTTTATGTCTTCTCTGGACCAATTAAGTACTTTTATAATTGGATTACCGGGAAAAACCTTCCCGATGACGACGAGCATCTGGAAGACGAAGCTGCACTCAGTTAATCAACTATACTCGCAGCCAACTGCCAAGGGCAAGCTATACACTAGGGCACATAGCTTTTTACTCTTACACGAATTCTACTCTCTAAGAATATCCGGAACGGGAACGGGAACGGGAACGGGAACGGGAACGGGAACGGGAACGGGAACGGGAACG
>JAKVBD010000113.1 GCA_022446985.1 Lentisphaerales bacterium | reverse complement strand
CCCAGGTTCTAGAATCCCAAGCCTGATTATCTGGAAGTGGCTTAGTTCCTTCATCTGGAAAGCCATCCGGCTCCCGGCCAAACTGGTCATAAGAATATTCTGCTCCTACAGCCAGTTCATGAGCGACTGTTGGAGTCCAATTGAACTGCATACGAAAATTAGCTTTTTCTTCGCGTAAGCTTAAGTCTGTATCTGAAGAAGAGTAATTTAAAGCCCTGTAACGATCATAGATGTCATAGCTGACCATCGCCTGAAATTCTAATTCTCGATTGATTTCCTTGCTAAACTTGGAAGCTAAAGTCAACTGTTCATAACCAGTTTCAAAGTATTTGAAGTCTTCTCCTGAATTAATAAACTCTCTTATACCAGTCTCACTCTGTCCACCTTTTGTATAACGTACCCAAAAATCAAAATCTGCTAGATTGTATTCAACATGTAACTTCAACCTTGGCTTATCTCTAAACGATTCTTTATCTTTGTGAAAGCCAATTCCTGTATTGCTATTTGGAGAGGCTCCATTAACCGCCGTTCCAAAATTTATGGGCGAGTCAGAGCTATCACTTCCCTGATAAGCGTCTCCTCCGGCATAAATAAATAAACCGGAAATGTCATCAAATTTATGGCCAAGTTTAAACTCAAAAGTTGTAAATTCTTCTACAAACCCCTGACGGATAGTAACACTACTACCTTCAAAGTTTCGGCTGTTATAAGTATGTATACTAATCACTCCGGAGATTGCCCCAGGCCCATAGGTTGAAGAACCCGGTCCACGAACGACATCTATATGATGGATATCTCCAAGCATCGAAAGCTTAAACTCACTGTCAGCACCGTAGAAAGTACGATGATTCATCACCCTGCCATTAACCAATAGCAAAACTTTATCATTTATATCTGTGAGTATTCCGCGTGCACCAACATTAGTACCGGCGAAATGATGTCGTAAAGCCTGAAAATTAGGTACAAAGATTTCCAAAAGCTCTTCTAAGCTTCGTGCCCCGGATCGCTCTATCATAGTATTTGTGATACGAGTGACGGCAGCAGGACTCTTACGAATATCAGTCTTCGTCAAAGTTGCAGAAGTATCGATATCAATTGCAAGTAAATCCTCTAGATCGAGTGACATAAGGCTATCAAGATTTTGAGCTTGTATTGAAGTCAAAAAAACACTTACTAAAGCAAACCTTAAAACTCTCAACAACATTATAACTGCAACCCTTTATAACCAATAATAATACAATATTGTGGAGATGACTATAGTATTATAAAATTATCTCGGACTTTCTAATGCATCTTCTGGTACTTCCCAACGATCGGCGAAGTGTTTATCGAAGATCTCAAGAAGCTTAGGGACTTCTTCCTCTTCCATAGTCTCTGTATCTATTAAGACTGTATCCTTAAGACATAGTCGAATAACATCATCCATATCCAGCTTTTTCTCAGTCTTGGTGATCATATGCATTTTGGAATTTGTCGCCGGCTTTTTCGGTGCAAATGTCGTACAGCTGTCTGGCGCCGGAATGTTTGACGTCTCAAGAGTTCCGATTTTTTCTGCAATCTGAATCGTTTCGTTCTTATCGTAACTGATCAATGGACGAAGAATGACCATATCCGTTGAACGATTAATAGTATCCATATTACTCAAAGTTTGACTAGCCACCTGAGCCACTGATTCACCTGTTAGAAGAGCACTGGACTTCAACATTCTAGAAACAACAGTCGCTATACGCATCATCATACGACGATAGAGGATAGTCCTGAATTTTGGAATACAGCGATCGCGAATCATTTTCTGAGCTTCGACAAGATTACAAGCGAAGTATTTACCCGGCTTATCTGAGTATGTATCACAGATATCTACCAATTTACCGATCTTCTCAAGTACATCTTTTGAAGTATAAGGGTGACTGTGGAAAGTCAGGTAATCCACGTGACTGCCGCGCTGCATGGCTTTATTACAGGCAACTGGAGAGTCAATACCACCGGACATGAGAGAAAGGACCTTGTCACTGGAACCTACTGGAAGTCCTTTGGGGCCTGGAAGTGTTTCAAAGAAGATAAAGGCTGAGTCTTCACGGATCTCAAGGCCAACTTCCAACTCTGGATTTGAAAGGTCTACTTTGAGATTTGGCCAACGCTCTACTAACTCTTCAGCCAACATGATTTCTATTTCATTTGAAGTATACGGAAACTTCTTAAAACTACGGCGAGAGCGTGTTCTGTAAGGGATCATATCCCCTTCTTTACAGGCGGCGTTGTGGACTTCATAAACAGACTCGATGTTCGCCAGGATAGTCTCATGAATATCTTCCCAGTAAGGCTCTACCTGAAAACCAAGTGAGTAAGATTCAAGACCAAAAACTTTTGAAAGAGCTGTTCTGATTTTATTCAGTTCCTCTTCAGTAAATGGCGATTCATCTTCATGTACAAGAGCAAAACGACCACGATCTTTGTAGAAAGAAAGGTTTGGGATATCGGTTAATTTTGTACGAATATTATCCAACAACTTACGTTCAAACATCCAGCGGTTACCGCCTTTTATACCGATCTCGTTATAGCGTAAAAGAATTGAGTTAAATGGTGCCTTGTACTGATACTTCATGAAATTTTTATGTGTGTAAATTTATTTTATGAACCACGAAAAGGACAAATATCACCAACGGGTTCGTAGTTATACCGGCAAAATGCCAATGATCCAGTTAAATGGAGAATGACTCGCCGCAACCACAAGTATTAGTCGCATTTGGGTTCTGGAAAACAAAACCTTTGCCATCTAAACCACCTTGATGGTCGAGCTCGATCCCTTTGAGGTAAATCGTACTCTTTGGATCGAGGTAAATTTTGAATCCATCGCGTTCTATGATGTTGTCACGCTCTTTTTCAAAATCAAATGTCAGGGAGTAAGAAAATCCTGAACAGCCACCGCCTTTAACTCCAAGACGTAAACCTTTACCGGCTTCTTCCTTACCTAAAAGTTCTTGAACTTTCTCAACTGCTGCATCTGTTAATGATACTAAATCTATTTCACTCATAGCATTGCCTCTTCAATTGTCTCAACTTCAACATCTGGATCAAACTCATCCCTAAGGAAGTTCTTGATCGCCATCAATGTTCCAAGGCTGGAACTCGGGCATGTCGTACATGCTCCCTGATATTGTACAAAAACTTTATTCTGATCTTCATCATAGCTTCTAACAACTATATCACCACCATCGCCTTGTAGTCCAGGTCTAATTGTTCTATCAAGAATCTCTTCGATTTGTCTGACCTTTTCCGGCAGCTGAGCACGGCGCTCTTCTTCATCGATACCTTCTTTGAAGTTCGGATCGTGCTCTGCAATCGTATCAGTTACAACATCGATCACATCATCTTCTATGTCATCCCAGTCGCCGTCGCCATTTTGAGAGACTGTAATCACATTTTCAAAAAAGTGAAGTTTGATGACATGTGGTATCTTAAAAAGAGTCTTGGCCATAGGATTCTGTTCACACTCATCCGGACCGCCATAAGTCACTTTACCCCTGGTTTTTACATCTTTATTGAAGATGAATTTCATCGCCAGAGGATTTGGTGTTGGCTGAATGAAGTATTTTAAATCTATCGCCATAATTTCCTACTCTGTCGAAACGACATCTTCGTTATTCAGTGCAGCTTTAGTTGTGTGCCAAGAAAGTGAAGCACACTTAACCCGTGACGGGTATTCCCAGATACCTGAGAAGATAGTCAATTTACCAAGCTGGTGAGAGTTTTTTTCAGGATTTAATTTACCGGTCACGAGCTTGTGAAATTGCTCAAAAAGCTCATCTGCTTCCTCAACAGACTTCCCTTTAAGTGTCTCAGTCATCATAGATGCTGCAGATTTCGAAATGGCACAGCCACTTCCCTGAAAGGAAATATCTAAAATTTTATTATCGCCATCGACCTGTAAATAGACGTCTAAATTGTCACCACAAAGTGGGTTATGGCCTGCAGCAAAATGACTTGGCTCTTCAATAACGCGGAAGTTCTTAGGATTCTTGTTATGTGAAAGAATCATCTGCTGGTAAAGTTCACGCATTTCACTGTTCATGAAAACATTTCCTTAATCTTATTAAGCGTCTCCGCCAGACGATCAAAATCTTCTTTGGTATTATAGATGGAGAATGAAGCACGGGCTGTAGCTGGAATACTAAAATACTTCATAACAGGTTGCGCACAGTGGTGACCAGTTCGAATGGCTATACCATCCTGATCGACCAAAGTACCTATGTCGTGCGGGTGAACATCGTCCATATAGAACGAAATAACACCGGCTTTCTTCTCCGCGGTTCCAATAATTCTCAAGCCATCGATAGCTGACAGCTTTTCTGTTCCGTAAACAAGCAGTTCGTCTTCTATTTTCTCGATCGTCTGCCATCCAACTTTGTTTATGTAATCAATTGCTTCACCAAGACCGATGACTCCACCAATATTTGGAGTTCCTGCTTCTAAGCGTGCTGGCAATTGGTTGTAAATAGTCTTTTCAAATGTAACCGAAAGAATCATATCACCACCACCTTTCCATGGAGGTAACCTTTCAAGAGATTCTTTCTTACCATAAAGAACACCAACACCAGTCGGACCAAACATTTTATGGCCGGAAAATGCCATAAATTCACAATCAAGATCTTTCACATCAATCGGAGTGTGAGCAATCGCCTGGGCCACATCAACTAATACAGGGACGTCTAGCTGGTGAGCTGCATCAATCATCTTTTTGATTGGATTGATCGTACCCAGTGCATTCGAGACGTATACGATGGAAAAAAACTTTGTCTTTTCAGTCAACAGTTTTTCGAACTCTTCATAGACAAGTTCACCTTGGTCATTCATTGGAATAACTTTAAGGACTGCACCTGTTTGTTCACAAATCATCTGCCATGGAACGATGTTTGAGTGATGTTCCATTTCGGAAATTATGATTTCATCACCTTCCCTGAAGAATTGTCCATAACTGTTTACTACAAGGTTTATAGACTCTGTAGTACCACTGGTAAAAATAACCTCTGCTGTCTCTTCAGCATTTATGAAAGCACGAACCTTTTCACGGGCTCCTTCATAGTCTTTGGTTGCTTCTTCACTTAGTGAGTGCACACCACGGTGAATATTTGAAGCTTCTAATAAGTAATGTTGGGCAATGCGATCAGCAACACAGGCAGGCTTGAGAGTCGTTGCAGCATTATCGAGATAAACCAATGGCTTGTCGTGAATTTCCTTCATCAAAATCGGAAAATCGGCTCTAATTATTTGCTGGTCCATAATCATTTTTTCTGTCGGCATTTTATGCCTCTAAAATATTAATATAAATAGTTCAAGTTGAACGCGGTTCAGACATATACTCAACTTCAGAACAAATACAAGTTGAGCTTGCTCCTTAAAATAAGACATTTTTTGTCTTATTTAAATGTTTTAAGGAAAAAAGAGAGGAATTTAAACTATATGAAATTAAATCTCAAGACCAATGTTTTTGCGAACCATCATCGCTCTAGCTCGGTTAAGGTCCTCCGTTCCAAGAGGCTCTTTCAAAACTTGTTGTAGGTGAGCATTTCCAGAATAAGCGATAGCTAATTCAAGCATTTCAAAGGTAAGATACTCAAACAATCCGAGCTGAACGCCAAACCTCAAGGTCATTAAGCGATCAAAAGCTTCATCTTCATCGAGAAGAAAACAATACTTTAATGCTCCATAAGCTCTACTGATAAGGTCTAGGGGTCTGTGAGGAGTATCCGCCATAATTTTACGGCGAGCTCTAAACTCGCTGTTTACGACTTCGCGAATAAATACCTCAAATTCATGAAGAAGTTCTTCTTCTTTAACACCGAGTGTCTGTGTTGTAGATATGAGGTAACGACCTGGACGATTACTTTCTTCCTGGCCATCAGTTCCATGAAGACGGTAGCCCAGAACTCTGGCGGCTTGCACTATGCCGCTAATTTGCCCTGTCAAGTATGTTGCTGACAGATCCAATAACACTGAAACGCGCATCCCAGTACCAACATTTGTCGGAGAAGAGGTTAAAAAGCCACGATCATTACAAAACTCATAATCAAGAGACTCGTTTAGAAGTGAGTCAACATAATTGATATATTTCCAACCCTTTTGAAACTCGAGGCCAGGTCTAACAACCTGCAGATGTAAGTGATCCTCATCGTTAATGAGCAATGAAAAATATTCTTCCTCATCAATGACTACTCCAGCCATAGTACTAAAAACGCTATTATGAGTTATGTGTCGCCTTTCAAGAAGTAAATCTTTTTCAGTTTCACTTAGGGTATTCAACTCAAAATTATAAAGTCGCTCATATTCTGGAAACTTTGAAAAAGCTTCGAAAATCGTCTCCATAAGATCAATACCCGCCAATTCATCGAGCTTTTCTGGAAAAATATGCCTTTTTAGATTTCTGGCCAAACGAATGCGTGAAGATATGACGACTTCAGTTAAAGGACCATTGAGATCCAACCAAGGTAATGGCCTCGATGAAAGAGTTTTCAGGAAAGCGTTCATGCCAGAGCTTTTTTAAGCTCCACTATTTTATCACGCAATTTAGCGGCTTCTTCATAATTCTCTGTAGCAATTGATTTGGCTAATTTTTCTTCAACCATTTGGAGATCTTCCGCATTTTCGCAAAAATCTGCGGTATCGATCAAAAGCTTAAATGGGGTTTTGCCTATATGTTTAAGATTTTTGGCCATTTGCCAATCTCTTAGATTAACAATTTCGGATAGATTGGCATAACAGCTTGCGCAACCTAAACATCGCGATTTCTCAAAATCACTGGAGGTGATACCACACTCTTCACACACAATGTCGGTCTTTGGTTTATTAAAGGCCTCTATGTCAGAAATAATGCGATTTAAATCATCACCTTTAAGTTTTTCAGGATTTAATCCTTCAATTCCTGCACATGAAGCACAAATATTAAGGTGTGTATGATTATTACCTGCATGTTTTTCAATATGAATAACAGCTTTATTTTTTTTACAAATATCACAAATCATTTAGTCTATGCATTTCCTCGCAAATTCGCTTTAACAGTAACGCGGATTATCCTAGACGTCCAGTTCTTTTTATTATATGCCGTGATTCATCCTTGAAGTCACCAACACCATTTTGCATAATGTAAATGAAATATCTGTTAATTTGAGCTGAATATCTTTGTTTTTATGCCAACGACGCTTAAATTTATATGTAGTTGTGAAAAGATAGATTTATATAGGAGTGCCCGGAGCATGGTAAGTGGATCCGCAAGGATTTTAATAACAGGAACAGACCTAGTCGGTATTTCTTCTTACGTAAAACTCCTGCAGATGGAAGGTTATGAAGTTTATACAGCATTTAATGGTGCTGATCTTCTAGACGTTCTTGCTAGAGAAAATTTCAAATTTGACCTCATTGTTACCGATGTTCACATTCCTGGATTAAATAGTTATGAATTGGGTGACTATATAGCGATGCACTCAGGTACAGGCGCAGATATTCCCATTATAGGTATGGCAGAATTTCCAAGAGATGAAGAATTTCTCATGGATTCCGGCGAATCATTCTCACTGATCATCGAAAAAGGCTTCACTGTAGAAGAACTCCTAGATGCCATAGATGGTATAGTCAATGTTGATACCTCTCTGGCGGAGGGAATGTCAGAACAACAAATCCGCTCTCGCGCCGAAGCCTTAAATGACACGAGTACCATTCCGTTAAACCAAGATGAATATATCGATGCTGTGCAGAACTATGTGCAAAACCGCGGTCATCAGGATCTACTCGATAAATTCAAAAACATGTAGACCCGGTTAACCATACTTTAAAAATTTCACAGGGTAAAACCTGTGTTTTTTTTGCACAAATGATGTTAAAAGAATTAATTACAGCGAAGGATTGGCAAAAGCAATTAGCTCTTTGTTTTGACGAAACCTACTTCAAAGAATTGGAAAAATTTCTCGAAGAACAGTTTCTCAGAGAAACGGTCTATCCCCCAAAGTATGATATCTTTTCTGCCTTTAACCTAACACCTTATGAAAAGGTAAAAGTCCTCATACTTGGCCAGGATCCTTATCATGGCCCAAATCAGGCTCATGGCTTGGCATTTTCAGTTAAAGATCCCTGTAAGCCCCCCCCTTCACTGAAAAATATCTTTAAGGAATTAAAATTAGATTCGAGCTCCGGAGACTTAACCCACTGGGCTGAGCAAGGAGTATTTTTACTCAACACCGTCTTAACGGTTCAAGCAGGCAAAGCTCACTCACACAAAAACAAAGGCTGGGAAAAATTTACAGACACTGTAATTAAACTTTTATCCAATCAAAAAGAAAAAGTGATCTTTGTTCTCTGGGGAGGTCCGGCACAAAAGAAAAAAACATTTATCGACCAGCAAAAGCACCTGATACTCGAAAGTGCTCACCCTTCTCCGCTCTCCGCTTATCGAGGCTTTTTAGGTTGCCGTCATTTCGAAACTATAAATGAAGAGCTAGCTCAAAATGGACAAGAGCCAATAGACTGGACGCTCTTCCCAAAGCCGACTCAACCAAGTCTGTTTTGAGTTGAAATCAATGACGAAGAAACTACTGTAAAGTCTGGAAGGTACAACAAGGGTCATATGCATATTCTTCGACACATTTTTATCGCATTGCTATTCTGCTTCAGTGCACACTCTTTGGAAATCGAAAATAAATACGTCGGTTTCAATAATAATATCCACACAGATGCCTTCAACTTTATAACCTTTACTTTGCACAATGATTCTACTACACCCTTTGAAGGCGAGATCACACTTAAAGATGCCGGCATAGGAGTTAAGACGATAAGCACCAAAAGTGTCTTCTTAACACCCAATCAACGCAAATCTGTTCAAATGTACTTTTTTGTTGAAAAAAGCTACAATGACTTAATTCTCCAAACCGGTACAAAAAATGAAAGAATCCAACTTCCCAGTTCGCACAAGCCGGCCCACATATTTATCAGCTCTTCTAAAATTCGACTTCCAAAAGCAATCAAACATTTTCAGCTAGAAAACTTTCCCTCATCGGTCGCTTATACCCATGGCCTTCACTCAGTCACACTTGACACAGTTCCTGATTGGAGTCCAAATCAAAAGAAAGCATTCATGGATTGGCTGCGACTGGGGGGAACCGCTTATATTCTCCAAAAGCAATCAGGGAAGTACCCAAAATTCACCTCTAGCATGGCCGCACTGAACAGCACTGCGAAAAAAACAAAAATGGGCAGCGGAATTATCCACAAAGCAATAAACTTGAGCGAGGTCAACTTACTCGTCGCAAAACCACAAGACTTCAAACAAAACAACTATTACACAGACGATACAGAAAATATCTTTGCCAACCTGCAACTACTCGTAAAAACTGACCATAATTGGGCCTTTATTTATTTCCTAATTGTCGTTTATCTCATCCTTATAGGACCGGCCAATTATATAATTGGCCGCAAAGCTCGCGACTGGAAAATCCCGAACCTGTTCTTCCTTCTGACCGTTATTATATTCTCTGTAATCTTCAGCATAATTGGTCGACGAGGCTATGGCGAAGAAACTAAAATCAATTCCTTCACTCTGGCTGATCATATCTCCGAAAATAATTACCTGGTCAAACAATGGTCAAACATCTTTGTTACATCTGGAAACACTTACTCATTTAAGCACTCCACAGAAAATAACATCTATGCTTCACCTGCTAATTTTGAAATGGCGACACAAATCCATCAAAGCGATGCAAGTTTCGTCGCGGATATCCCTTTATTTTCATCAAAAAGAATGATCCATATGGGAACTGGCAAAGGTGAACTCTTTACTTTTAGCGACTTACAAAAAAATCAGCAAATCTACAGCATAAAAGTCAACAACGATAACAAAATTAAAAAAGCCTGGTTTGTTGCAAATGGCAAGGCTTTTCAAACCGTTCTGAAAGATGGCACCTACCAATCCACCCAGCCAGTAGAGTACGATCATCTCTATAACACAGATGCAGAAAAAGCTTACAAAGTTATTGAACAGATTATTCTTAAACAAGCTTCCGAAAATCAAAACCATGCGCTGGCTCCTAGAATCGACCCTTACCAAAACCTCGATTCTGTCCACTTTTATGCACTTACAGAAACTCCTGAATCATTTCACTCTGTCGGGATCATCTCAGACAACGAAACCGGCTGGACCTTAAACCGCTTTAAACTGAATTTAGACGAGGCTTTATAACCATGACTGAAGCAACCACCACAAAAACGTTAAAAGCTCTCGAAATCTCTGGTTTGAGTCACTCATTCAAAAACCACAAAGCACTCAATAACGTTAATTTTTCAGTCCCGGCAAAATCTATTCACGGCTTTGTCGGACCCAATGGAGCCGGTAAAACAACTACACTTAAAGCCATTGCCACACTGCTAAAACCACAGCATGGAACTGTAAAAGTCTTCGGCACAAACGTTGTCACTGATTACAAAGAAGTCCGAACTAAAATAGGTTTCATGCCCGATCACTTCAGCATGTACAGGCAAATGAGTGTTTTTGAGTACCTCGACTTTTTTGCCGCTGCCTATGGTTTAAATCTCAAAGAAAGAGACCAGGTTATAGGCGATGTCCTCGCTCTGACAGACATGGAAGGTCGTAAAGATGACTTAATCAAAGGCCTGTCTCGAGGCATGCAGCAACGAGTCAGCCTGGCGAGAGTACTGGTTCACGATCCCGATCTCTTACTGCTGGATGAACCGGCTTCTGGTCTGGACCCACGCGCCAGAATTGAACTCATGGAAATCCTCCAAGAACTTAGAGATATGGGAAAAACCATATTTATCAGTTCACACATCCTCAGTGAACTCGCAGATCTCTGTGACAGTGTCACTATCCTCGATCGTGGAACAGTAAAATACACCGGCGACATGAAAGGCTTATTGACTCAAGGCAATGAAGATGACCAACACGTATTCCGTCTCACACAAACTTCTTATTCTTCTTCCTTTATGCAGGCATTAAAAGAGACCGAAGGTGTGATCGATATAGAAACAAACGAAGAAATTCACCACACGGTCTATAAAATTACCTTTTCCAAAGACAAATGTTCGACGAACCAGATCTTAAAGCTGGCCATTGAAAGTGAAGTTGAAGTCCTTGAATTCAAAGAAGACCTCAAACACCTAAATGAAGCCTTTATGAACCTGACAGAGGCTGGAGTTCGCGAAAAATGAAAGGGCAACTTGCCCTCTTAAAAAGAGCCATTTTAACTGACAGCCGTTTTCTAAGTAACTACTTAAGTATTTTGGCTGGCGGTATAGTTTTCTTTATTATCTTCATTGCGATTAGCGATAGCGGCAATTTTACAGGCTTAAGCTACCTGAAAGTCATTTCATTTACGAATTTATTTATCATCACCATTACCGGTGTCATTGGCTTCAGCAGTGCAATTACTGAAGAAAAAGAAGAAAACACCCTGGGCTTGCTTCTTATGTCAGGGATATCCCCAGCAACACTCATATTCTCTAAAGCAGTTTCAAGAACAATACGGGGCCTTTCCTTAACACTTTCACAACTGCCATTTGTTATTATATCCATTGCTTTAGGCGGCATCGCCCTAAATCAGGTAATTGCTCTTTACGTTTGTTTTACCAGCTTCATTATCTTCCTGGCATTCTTCTGTGCCCTATTTTCAGTTCTTTGTTCGACCACAACTCAAGCTGCATTTCTTTCAGGTTTCGTCTTAGTTCTAGCCTTAATTCTCACTGTCAATGTCACGGAAACTGCCATTTACCTGAATCCAATCATTACTTTAGACTCAGCTTTAAGTGTAGGTTATGAAAAATACCTCATTCTTGAACAAGTCATAACGCATCTCAGCATATCTGCGCTTTGCTACTTCCTAGCAATCCAGGCATTTCACAAAATGGAAACACAGCCCACCGCCAGTGCTACGACTGTATCCAAAACCTCCAAAGCAAACAGTAAACATTCAAGAGCCTGGCGCAACGCCTTGTGCTGGAAAGACTTTAATTACAACTACGGAGGGACACAATGGTGGCTTTGGCAATGTGTCATCATTTTCGGTATAGCCATGACCATTATATCCACAGCCTATGAAAGGTCCTTCGAAGATTTTCTAGAAATACTTTACGTCGTTGGTTTCTTTTGTTTATTCCTACAACTTGTCTTTGTTTCTCAAAATATGATAAGCCGTGAATTCAAAAACCTCACCCATACTGGCTTATTCACTTTGCCCTCTGAAACACAAAGTCTACTGACTCAAAAAATCTTAGCCGGACTGTTGTTTACACTCCCATCCTTCATCTTAACTCTACTCGGAACACTTAAACTTATTAGCTCTGAAAGAGATGCACTTTGGGGGGTATTACTTATCACTTCTGTAGTGATTTTCCACCTAACACTGACGCTATACCTGAGTATAAAAATAAGACTTTTTGCATTTCTATTAGCAGGCTTTGGTACAATGCTCTACAGCTTACTTTGTGGCATGGTTTTATCTTCTGCCGGATCCTGGGAGGCCGTTACTCTACTCATGACCATGTTCTATACAGTGGCAACTTTTGCCATATTCACCTTAGCCTTTAACCTTATCCAGAAAAAGGCCAGCCAGAATTGATATTTCTAATGAGAAGAGAAAAGGCCGTGTAAAGTCATCCTGCTCCACTTTATGCATCCTGAAAATAAACTGATAATAACGAAACCAAATCAACAAAAAGACAAAGAGCCCCAGATAACCGAGCTCGGCAAGATTTAACAGTAAAAAATTATGTGCCGGAGTTCCGGGAACCATCCGGTCATTTGCCAACTCCCCATATTTATACCATGAAAAAGCCGAAAAATTTCCTGCACCTACGCCCAACCAATGGTCCTTAACCATAAGCACCGCTTCTACATTGTAATCATTTCTGTACCTGTAATCAGAAACGGCATCCTGAAAAAAGCGTTGTTTCAAAGTATCGAAGGCTATAAGAGTCATCACAAAAAGACACAAAACAGCAACTGCTATGTAACTTATGTTTCGAGCTGACAAATAATTTTTCAGTGTATAAATCGCAATAATCAAATAAGCTAAAAGTAAGAAAGCCAAGCCGGCCCTTGAGACAGTCATAATAACCGACAGAATAGCACAAACTGCTGCGGCCAGTAAAATCAAACTGGTCAAAATTTTTTTATATATAACTGCTCCAAAAAGCACAATAGCCCCATGCATCCCCATAAAGGTAGCTAAGCTGTTCGCATGTCCAAGATGAGCATATACTCGCATAACACCGTGCAGATAACGTTGCTGTAAGACAATCTCGGTTGAGTAAAAAATACTGGCTGCACTGCAAAAGATGACAATATCGTAGTTTTCGTATTATAAAAATAATTATACGCGATCCAAAATATAAAGATTCCCCGAAGAATTTTACACAGTTCAAAAAGCGGGTATAACCACACTTCAAATATTTCAAATTCGGGAGGGTAAATAGTATAGTCGTCCAAGTGCCTAACCTCTGGAACAGGTAAAGTACTATCCCCCAATAGTAACCAGGAAAGAATCATTACCCCTGCATAAACAGCAAAGGAGGAAATAACTTGAGCTTAAATTCTTTTGGTCGCAACAGCATTATACAAAATATCATTAATGCGACGATATCTACTAAAGTGAATTTAAAACTACGGGTAATCGTTCTGTAATCTTCCCTTGAAACAAAGTTAAGACCAAACCTGTCCGGCTCATTGATAAACAGCAGTAAACTATAAAAGAAGAAGTGTATGGCTTTTTTATACATGCGCCCCAAAATCACTCCAACAGGTACGCCAATTAAAAGCGTACACCAGAAAACTATGTACTTTAACTCCATTTAACTCCATTTAACTCCATTTAACTCCTGAATGAACTAAAACAAATTGTATTTAAAGCTCAATTTTAGAGACAAAAGCTGTAAGATTTTCTTCTCAAAATGTTTATTATCCTCAATGCCTGTATCTGAAGGTATTATCTATTAGTGTTGATTAGCCGGGATTAAATTAGGGACTCTTCGATTGCCAACACTCAATGAATATGAACTACACTACGAGATCGGAAAAGGGTCACAAAGCACTGTGTACCTGGGTAAATGCCCCCAAGGTTCTGAAGTTGCCGTTAAAGTCTCAAATCGCGTCGACGAACATGCCGTCGAACGGATTTAAAATGAACAGACGATTTTAAACCAAATAGATCACCCAAATCTCATTCGCATTTTCGACTCTGGTGTCATCGACAACAATTCTTTTCTGGTTATGTAGCACTTTGACGGCATTTCATTTAGAGAATATATGGAGTCCCACTCGCAACTCGACCTGAAAGCTAAAATACGCTTCATGATCAAAATCGCGAAAATAATAGGAGCCATTCATAAACATGGTTATGTACACCGCGATATAAAACCTGAAAAGATCCTTATCAATAAACAAACTGAAGAAATTCGTCTGACAGACTTTGGCATAGTCTAACTCCCTGAATCAACCCTTACCAAGGCATTTTCACTCGTCGGTACTCCGGCTTATCTTTCTCCGGAAGGCTTTCAAAACCCTAAAGTCACATCTGCTGCAGACGTATACTCACTTGGGGGTATAGCTTATGAATTTTTTCTTAGTGAACCTTTATTCGATTACAAAAATCTCAAGAAAGCCAGTGAATTAGGACTGAAAACCATGACCGAACACCCCAAGGCTCCTTTCAAAGTCAAAAAGAACTTCCCGATCAATCTCTCTATGGCTCTTGAGAAAATGTTAAAAAAACAACCAGAGGCCCGCTACCAAAACGGCTATGAGGTCGCTAAAGCATTAGATAAAACCTTAAAAGACGGCTTCACAAAAAAACCGTGTTTTCTTTAAGCAAAAGTGGTGTACTAAAAAAACAGGTAAGACTAAAACCTGTTAAAGAATTAACTTCACTACTTCTGTCTCATAGCACGCGGTATATTTACCATGAAAGAAACAAAGCTTGTGAGGTGTACCAATGAGTATCAATCACACCCAATATCCCGACCACTTCGTTAGCTACGAAACAAACCGCATTACCTGTGATTACCCAAATGAGGAAACATTCTTAGCCGCTTTAGAGATTTTCGACTACGAAGGTTTCGATACATCCACCTTTTACATCCTACAAGGAAACGAAGGGATAAAAGCTCTAGACCCAAATGGAGAAGGGCACGGCATGTGGTCTAAATTTATGCGAACCATGCACTCTGTCGTCAGTGAAGCCGAAAGTCAATCCCTGATTAAACTGGTAGATAACTTAAAGCAAGGCATGATTCACATAGCCATACCGGCAGCAGACAAACAGGTGAGAAATAAAGCCTACCTCATTATGAAAGGAACTAAAGGCCGTAGAATTACCTACTTTGACCGATTCTATGTAGAAACCTTTGAGAATGCTTCTTAATAGAAAACTAAGAGTTTAAAGTCTCAGACATACTCTCGCCAAAGTATGACTTGTAAGCCTGTCCAAAGTGCCCAGGGTGATGAATACCCAAATCTTCCAGGGTGTAGATAATGTCACCTACATTTACTGTTTTTTCTAAAAGCATACGGCGTGCAAGAGCCAGCTTTATGTACCTCATATGCTGGCCTGGAAAAGTTTTAAAGAAGCGCTTGTAGTTATACTCAAGAGTACGGCGAGGCATATCAAAAATGTTACAAATCTCATAAATAAAAAACTGCCTGAAACGATTCTACCAAATGTAATACCGCTATCTGATCTAAGTATATTGGCTCTCAACTCAATCTTGTCTGTGTCGTAAAAGATAAAGTCAACAACAAGGTTATAAGCATGTTTATCTACATCATCATATTTTTCACAAAATCAGATCTGCAATGCCCCCTTACTAGCTTCTATTCTTAATCGGTAAGGGAGATAAAAACACAAATCACATCTTTCCAAAAAATATTATCCTATTTCCGCAAATAGCTTTCTTCCTGCACCTCAATATCAGCTAATTAAACAACAAAAATCACCACTCGCTAATCCACAACACATTATAATTCAAACAGCTGAAAAACACTTCAATGAAACAATATTTAACTACACAAATAAAAACAAAAAAATTAAAAAATTGACTCAAAGGGATCGAGTAGAGAGGTAAATCACCTTACCTCCCTCTCACACCTCCGGGCATACGGTTGCGTACCACGGCGGTTCCTTAAATAAATTTCCTTCTGTATTGCTAACAATTCTCAAGCAGACTGAACAAGTCTATTTCTCTTTATTCTTTGACTTTCAATTTGAGTTTTACCTCCACAAAGTTAGCAATTGAGGATAACACCCGCTCTCCTGAGCGGAGGGTTCTCACATAAATATTACAATCGTCTGCGTAACGGCAAA
>JAKVBD010000112.1 GCA_022446985.1 Lentisphaerales bacterium | reverse complement strand
GTAGGAGTAAAATTATAATTATATTCTTCATTTAAATCTTAATATATTGGTTATCTATTCTTAAGAAGACTTTGATTGAATTATTATTTTTGTAATCAATACAGGTCTGTTCATTTATGTTTTGATGTCTTATCAACATTCATATTCCACTAGTACCTGCTATTCGCCTTTAAGCCTAAGGCCGAGACTCCACTATATAGATAAAGGTGAATAGTCGACCACAAAAAGTAAATCCAATAAGAACCTATATAGATTTTGTATGGAAATTATTCAGGAGCCTTTAAGGATCAATTGATAGTACATACGCTACTTCAGGGTTTTGTGTGGGATCATTTTGATATAAAATCATTGACTTGAACTCTCAGTGTACTCAGTGGCCTCTGTGGTTTAAAAAAGTAACTGAACCACGGAGGACGCAAAGACCACGGAGGAGGATATATACAAAAATTTATATAGAATAAAACTTTTAAATGATGAAGTATCGATATTAGCATCTTTTAATTTTGATCGTTACTTCATTTACTAATTGATTAGAATCTATAAGAGTTAATCCCACATAGTTTCCAATAGCACCGTAAATTCTTCAGAATCAATGAACCAAAAGTCAGATCTCATGATCTCTTGATCATTTTTACTTATTTTCAGTTTCACTCCAGAAACTACCAGTTTGCTCAATTTGGTTCTCATATGATTCCAGTTGTTGTAGCATCTTTTCAACCAGTTTGGGTTGTTCAGCTGCCCGATCAATTCGCTCACTTATATCTTGTTCTACCTGAAAAAGTAGAGGCTTTTCTTTTGAAGCATTGAATCCATAATTATTGCCAGTCTGAGAAAAGATTCGAGTGTGTAACTTCCATTTCCCCAAACGTAGAGCTGAGGGTTTGTTCTTACCATCATGATAAAAAAAGCAAAATGGTTCAGGCATTGCCTGGACTTCATTGCGTAATAACTTGCTTATATCCCGGCCATCATACTTCCTGTCACTTGGTAGCTTCATGCCTCCCAGGCTTAATAGTGTAGGAAAAAGATCTAAGGTACTCGCTGGCTCAAAAACAGTGCGGTTGCCTCGTATACTACCTGGCCAGGTTATTATCCCTGGAACTCGATTTCCTCCTTCCCATGTTGATCCTTTACCATCCCGAAATGGCATGGCGTAACCAACATGCAGCCTGGCTTCCCCATATGCCGGATGCTTTTTGAATCTAAGATCTCGAAACTTAACCCATGGGCCATTATCTGATGCAAAGACAATTATAGTATTTTCTGTTAATCCCATATTCTCAACAGTCTGCCGAATACGGCCAATGGCATCATCAACTTCAGCCATGCAATCACCAAGAAGTCCACGTCTGGATACTCCTTTATACTGATCACTTACAAAAACCCCAAGATGTGGCATATTGTAAGGAACATATGCAAAGAAAGGCTTACTTTTATTCTTTTGAATGAATTTTATTGCTTTCTCTGTACATCTCTGAGTTAATGACTCTGCTACTTCAAAATTCGTTCTTAGATTTTTGGCAAGCACTCTATAGCCCTTCACTGGTTCTTCACCAGATGTATGAGACTCTATTAACATTGCATTGCCGTAATCATGAGAAACATTGGTACCAATCCATTCATCAAAACCATGCGCCAAAGGTAACGCATCAGAAGAAAACTTGTTCGCTGTATTAGGAGTTCCTAAGTGCCATTTTCCGAAGATTCCCGTTGCATAACCGTTAGATTTGAAACTCTCGGCCAGCGTTATTTCCTTGGTATGAATATGCTGCTTTGAGCCTGGCCCAACGACCCAACCTCCAAGCCCGGAATAAGAAGGGTAACGCCCGGTAAGCAGAGAATAACGCGAAGCACTACATGCAGGAGAAGTCACATAAAACTGCGTAAAATTCACCCCTTCCTGAGTTAGCTTGGTGATATTCGGAGTACTGATAGTTGGATTACCATTGTGCGTATAATCGCCATAACCACTATCATCCAGAAAGAAAACTATGACGTTAGGTTTTACCTCTGGTGGCCTACTCAAACTTTCCGTTGAGTTTATACAGGAAGTGAATATAATCGAAGAAAAAAGAAAAAAGAAATATTTAAGAATCATTTTATAGCTTTGTTTTTTTATAATGAAAGTTAATGCTACCACTTTATATAATTGGCCCCGGAAGTTTCACCCATTAGCATTGATTGTAAAGGTTTTTCGTTTCGAACGGAATTATCCATCAAGAGAACATTAGCTTTACCTGAGTGTTGTGGGTAAACACCATTTATGTGGTATCTTACTGCAAAGTCCCCCCAATTATTTGACCAAGGGCTATCAGCAATCCAAATTGCCCGAGAGGGATCATTAACCTGTGCCATAAAAGTTTCTCCTACATCCCAGCCTAATAGTGTTCGATTTGCTCCATAGCTATAGATATAGGTGTTCTCCGGGTTTGCCTTTTTTGATGGGCAATCAAAGATTTCTGCTCCCCCTTCATAAATTGCCTCCCCTCTTTCAATTGCGCCTCGGTCATAGTCTATTTCTGGATGATACCTACCAATGGTATTGTGCCAGGCTTCTGCACGACTGCCAATTAACGGAAACAGCATACCAGGCACAAACCATCCTCGCTTATATCCCCCGTTCGTATTAGGGATATTTTCAAAGTCCGCACCTTGATTAACAACTAATTGTGCAAAGGCACCTAAATCCTTGAGATTTGATTTGCAAACAGTAGAGCGAGTTGAACTTCTAACCTTTTGAATACTAGGTAAAAAGATACTGATTAAAATTGCAAATGTAGCAATGACTGTAATCAACTCAATCAATGTGAAATCATTTTTAATTTTCAATTTAGTCCGACCACTTTATATAATTAGCTCCTGAAGTTTCCCCCATTTGCATAGATTTTGAAGGAAACTCATAGCGTACAGAGTTATCTAGCATGAGAGTATTGGCTCGTCCAAAATGTTGTGGGTAAACACCATTTATGTGGTATCTTACTGCAAAGTCCCCCCAATTATTTGACCAAGGACTATCAGCAATCCAAATTGCCCGAGATGGATCATTAACCTGTGCCATGAAGGTTTCTCCCCGAGTCCAACCAGATAAAGTTCTGTTTGCGCCATAACTGTAGATATAAGTATTGTCTGGATTCTCTAATTTTGATGGGCAGACAAAGATTTCCGCACCAGCCTCATAAGATGCCTCACCTCTTTCAATTGCCCTTCTGTCATAAGCTATTTCAGGGAAATATCTACCGAGGCTATTATGCCAGGCTTCACCACCTCTGCCAATTAAGGGAAAGAGCATACCGGGTACAAACCATCCTAGTGAATGATCTCTTTTCTTGTTGGGAATATTTTCAAAGTCGGCACCTTGACTAACAACTAACTGAGCATAAACGCCCAAATTTTTAAGATTTGATTTACAAATAGTAGAGCGGGATAAACTTCTAGCCTTTTGAAGACTTGGCAAAAGAATACTTACTAAAATGCCTAATATGGCAATGACAATAATAAGCTCAATCAGTGTAAAACTTCTTATCCGTTTCTTACGAACAAACCCTAATGTACTATCTTTCAAAAAAAACATATATATTCCCCGCATCATTTAATTTTATTGAACCTGAATAGGTTACTTTTTAGAATTTGTGTCAGTAAAGTCCTAAGGTTATCATCGAAACTTTGGTAGTTGTTTTTAATGTAAATCTTTTCATTGACTGTTAAAGATCTGGTTAATAACTGCTCATATAATCTTTTGATAACGGTAAACTTAAATTCACTGTACCCCTCACCTACAAGGTAATTACTAAGATCTTTGAGACTGTTTATTTTCCCTCCGAAGAACTCCCCACTAGCATCTCTATCTCTGATTCTTTCCTTCTTTAATAATTTGCTATGGTGAACGAAGTGGTCTTCAGAATAGTTCTGAAGTTGTTTACGGGCCTCTTTTTCATTGCTAAATTTTTTGACTAAAACATCTTTGGTGATAAATGGACGAAACTTTCCACTTGAATCATAATGCTCTAAAGCAAAGCCAAGTCCATCAAATTTCTTATGGCAACTGTAGCAAGCCTGGTATTCCGAGTGCTTTTCGATGATTTCTCTAAAATCAGTAATTCCTTGAAGGTTTGGGTTTACTCCTTCGATATTTGGCGGAGGCTCTGGCGGATGTTTTCCAAAAAACTGTTTGTAGATCCAGGCGCCTCTTATAATCGGATTCGGGTTTAAGTCGCCATTCGATATAGCAGCATGTAAAGCTGGATGACTCAACACTCCATACCTTCTGGATTCTGGCGCTTTTATCTTCATCGCCTTATTCGATTCTTTTGAAC
The DNA here is from genome assembly GCA_022446985.1 of Lentisphaerales bacterium. Lineage (GTDB taxonomy): Bacteria > Verrucomicrobiota > Lentisphaeria > Lentisphaerales > Lentisphaeraceae > JAKVBD01. Next base: position 12,251 of record JAKVBD010000112.1, on the reverse strand, counting down.
TGGCCTTTTTAATATCCGGCAACCATTTATGAAAGCCTTTGGTTGTTGTTATGTAATCATTCTTTACTAAAGATCGTATAGGCTGGTTTTCATTGAAAAGGTCTGCTATGAAAGCATTTATAAGCTTAACATATTCATGCTTGTAAAGAGATGTTGTTCCCTTTGCAAAAAAGGTCTCCTCTATCTTTTTGACAGCCAACCAATTACCAGCAAAATTTGTAGCAAAGAAATCAAGCTTACCAGACGTCAAACGATCTACGAAAGAGTCATAATTTTTATCCAGTAAATCTACGGGAGCCGGCGAACCTTTAATTTGATTATGCAATCTATGTATTTGACTTACTTTAGTCTCAGAAAAGTCGTCTATAAGAGTAAAACGATAGTCATTCAGTATAGCTCGTAAAGTTTCTTTATAAGCTAGGTCAACGTCTTTTAGTTTGCTTAAATAGTCATTGTATCTACCGTAAAATAAAACAATATCCTGATTATGAGGGTGTAGTTTATCTAACCATACCTGCAAATTATCTCTGACCTTGCTTTTTGGGTATTTAAAAAGTTTATTCCAAGGGTCATAATTAAATGAAACCGGCCCCTCAATCTTGAAGTTACTTAGATAAAAACCGGACTTTTCAAGACGCTTACGGAAATTTTTAACCTTTACCTGGCTAGTGATCTTATTGTTCTCTGATTTCATATTTATGGCTATCTCATTGCCATGTTTGAGTTTTACCGTAAACTCAAGGCCTTGTGCAGTTTGAGGTAATTTACTTTTAATACCAGTTCTATAAATGTTGAGAGTATCCTGGCCCTCAAACTTAAAATCGATCGGTTCAAAATAAAAACTCAGTTTATAATCACCACCATAGGGTGCATTCCAAGCCAATCGGGGACCACCAATTTTACAGTGAGCCTTACCACTTTCTAAAATATTACAGTATGCAGAGCCGCCATTTCTACTGGTGATTTTTTCCTTGGGTATCGAGTAACTCTCATTAAACTTATGTTTTTCCAGATAAATCTGATCCAGAACAAAATTATTCAATTTATAAATTTTCTCCAGGTACTCTGGAGTTATAGAGTCTGAGTCAAATTTAGAATCCGGCATATGAAAGCCATTATCCGATCTTTCTGGCAATGAACTTTCAACATCCATTCCAAAAAAGTTTTTGAGTGCTCTTTCATGCTCAGATTTCATCATCCATTTGTAATGAACTTTAGTAACTGGCTTTTGCTTTTGAAGATACTTCTTTACGGAATTAATGAAGTAGACAGTCTCTTTTTGAGTCGGCTTTCTTTTATATTTCCTGGGCGGCATCTCACCAAGTTCAAGCTGCTCAATTGCAGCGTATAAATCCTCTTGAGTAAACTTTTGAAGATTTATACCTCCTTTGTGCTTCTTATTGTTATGACAGTCCAGGCAATACCTCTGAAGAAATTTGTTTCCGGCATAAGTAGGATTACTTATAAACAGTAAACAAAAGATAATGATGAAAAGCCTCATCATAAAAGCACCCCATTGATATCTCTTTCACTGTTGGCATAGCTTTTCACCGGCTTCCCCATGGCATGACACAAAGTCACCAACAAGTCACTGGAATTCTGCCCTTTAGTATCGAAGTTACCCTTGTGCTTCAAGTTACCGCCTATTAAGAGAATTGGTCTCTTATTCGTATTGTGAGTTGCAGAATCTGTGTGACCTGCATAAACAACAACCAATGTATTATCGAGCATTGTTCCACTACCTTCCGGAACACTATCCAGCAAATCAACCGCCTGCGAAACTGATTGTAATTGCTCTAGTTCAATTTTTCTTATTTCTTCCCATTTATCAGGCCTTTTTCCATGGTGGGATAGAGCATGATAATCGCTACTGGTACGTGTACCGTCATGGAACACTAACTGAGTCCCTCTAGTACCACATAAACTTGTGGCACAAATATTGGTAAAGTTGTTCATCAAGGCAAAAACTGACATCTCAAGCTGATAGCGCAGTCTTTGGAGATCAAAGGCCGGTGTTGTTAAATCTGTTGGTACCTGTTTAGTGTATTTATGAACAGGATTAATCTTCATTCTGCTCAGCAATTTCTTATGCATTGAATGAATTGAATCTATATAGGCGTCTAATACTTGTTTTTCTGGTCCTGCCAAAAGCTTCCTTTTCTGAAGAAGTGGTTTAGCCATTTTGTCAATAATGGTCTTTTCTTTCAGAAAGTCTTCTTTCGTCAACTTTTTAAACAGTCCATTATACATTTCCGCAACGTCAAAGTAAGAGGATGCTGGCTTTCCTTTACCGGTCCAGGAAGTGATGTAGGTATGATTTAAAGGCTTTGTTGCACGAGAAACTATACTTGGAAAAAGAGAGTCCTTTTGAACTGTATCTGCCAAAAACTGATCAATTGATGTGGAAAATTTTGGCATCACGCGATTAAGCGTACCTGTAAGCAGTGAACCTGGTTGTTGATGTTGCCCACCACCACCTGAGTAAGTAGCATTCCTCAACAAGGTCATTTTCTTGTGATGCTTTTTAAATAAATTCAGAAAAGGACTATCAAGTGTTTTAGAATCTTTAGGAATAAACATCGGTGGGTCAAATCCCTGATGATTACAGAAAAACAAAATCCTTTTATTAGCTTTCCCTGTAGGCGCTGCATAAATGGGCAAAGACAAGCTTGCGCCGCATGCTGCTGATATAAAAAATCTTCTATCCACTGTAAATATTCCTTAATAATATTTTTACTAAAATCTATCTGCAATTGTAAAGCAAGAAAACCCCCAAAATAAACAAATATAGATTTTGCAATATTTTTTAATAAATAAATAAAAAATAAACTAATTTAATTTAGATTTTGACACGATTTCATAAACTACAAACCTAAAACCAACCCTTTTTAGTATTGCCATGAATAAAGAGATTTTTGTTGCCAATGGCCAGTAACATACCTATGACGGCATGGTTAAATTTGTCCCAATGCAGATAACCATCACCACCATTGTTGCGCTTACTGCCTATGTAGTATCTTACGAGCTCGTGATTCTTTGGAGTTTCGCCCATATTCATATACCACTTCCAGTAGTCCATATGCGCTCTAAAGCCTTTGGGATTTGAGCAAGCCAGTGCAGCGCTGCCCCAGATCATTCCAAACAGGCCACTGGCATGGGCTTCACGCATGCGCTTATGGGTATCCTCCAGGTATTTACTTTGGATTTTCAGAAGAGACTTATTGTCACCAGATAAGTGTAAGCCAAGAGTAAACAGGCCTGTTCTGGCACTGGCATCCTTCACATTTAGTGTTCCCATATAACCGGTGCCACCCGTCGGCTTGGTACACTTGATCAAATGATCCAATACTGCAGAGTATGGTTTCTGGTGTATTTTAATTCCACATTTTTTAGCAAGAGTCCAGAAGAGATATACATGACCGGTGATCACATTTATGCCGCCTCCGCCATAACCTCCTTCTGTTGTAATTCTATGGGCGTGATGGCCGTTTTCTGAAGTCGCTTCGAGAGCCAGAGTGTCATTGATGTAATTGATCGTTTTCAAAACCTTCTTATCACCAGTAGCGAGGTAATATTCGCAAAGAAAAGTTCCTGGAAATATAAAATTCCACAGAGGTAAACCACCCTTGGCCAGGTCTTTATCCACTATGAAGTAAGCTGCTTTTTGAATACTTTTTGAATACTTTTTATTACCGCTGCCGAGAAGAGCCAAAGCAGCAGTACTGGTCAGTACATATTTCCCCCATGAGCCGTCTGGCTTCTGGTGTTTAACTAAGTAGTCACATATGTCTTTGAGCATTTCAAAAGAGCGCTTGCACTTGTGCGGATAAGTTTTAGTAAAAGGCAGACTTTTAGGCAATTTTAATTTTAAAGATTTTTTCAGGCCTTTTCTTTCGACTGTTAGTCGTAAAGTTTTATCTCGACGAACTAAGCTCTCTTCGATGGCATTCCCCAAGGACTCTCTCGGCCCCTTGCCGCCATCGTTAATGTCATTTGTAGCCTCAGGAAATACTTTGCCATTGGCTGCAATGATGACATCTTCTGCAAGTAGCCCAGCTTTATCTGCAATGCCATTTTTAGTGAGCTCCTTGACAATTATATCTGCCCGACCTACCTGAAAATAGCCGCTGGCACCTAAAACTCCCAAAGGAGAAAGCTGTGCCCCAAGTTGTTCATCTTTATGTTTACTTTGACGGTGATAATTCTCCTGTGCTTGAGTCAAAAAGCATAGCGATAAAAGAATAACAAATAGATGGGGCATGATGACTCTCCTTTCAAAATTGATAAAGAAAAGGCCATATCTTTCGATACAGCCCAATCTCTGTGCATGTGTGTGTGAGGTGCATCAACCAAAGGTTAATACGCTTGTAACACTAATAACAAGATATAGAGATAAACATGCCCACCTCCAGAATTCATAGATTTTGAAATCATTTTCAAAAAATTTTTAAAAATTCAACCTAAAAATATATAGATTTTTAAGATTTTAATTTTATCCTTAAAAGAACGATCATAAGAAGCATGGGATTTTTCGTGAAAATTATAGAGCAGCTTTTAGAGATACTTAAAGACAATCATGGTGAATATGCATTCACATTTGTTAAGTCTAAAATAGACTCTTTAAAAATGCATGACCTGTTTCAGAACTTCCCTCGCATACTCATTCATATTGAAGGTGAGACAGTCTTTTCTTTAGATAACCAAGAACGAGTACTGAAGAAACCCGAGGTGATCATCATTGGTCAGGGCTGCAAGAGTCACTGGACTACCGATAGCTCCGCCAAAGTCCTGGAGGTTATCTTTGCCGTTGATGAATTAGTCATAGAATCTTCTTACAAGGGGAAAGTTCTGTCCGAGTTTGCACCCCACAGTTCAAATACTGTATATGAGGAACTTAAAGCCATAAATAAATCTTTAATCCTCGATGACTTCAAAGATTTAAACCAACCTTACAAGCTGCCACAGGTTTTCTACTACTTAACTCTCTGTCACAAAGCTCTTAAAGAAAGCGCTAAGCAAAAATTCAAAAAGTCGTTTTCCAAAAAACGCTTCAAATTCAGAGAAATCCAGACCTACATAAACCAGAATATGGACAAGAGTCTTAGCCGGGAAGAGTTAACACAAAGATTCAGAATAAATGTCAATACTTTTTCAAACCTGTTTCAGTTTTGGGAGAACAGCTCATTCAAACAGTATGTCATAGAGATGAAACTCACGGAGGCCAGGAATTACCTCTTTCAAAACGATATTTCCATCGCTGATTTATCCAAAAAATATGGTTTCAATTCACCCGATCACTTCATCTACACTTTCAAAAAGCACTTCTATTATTCGCCTTTAAAGTTAAAAAAACTCTTGAGTAAGCCCAACTCTTTAAGCCAATTGCGAGAGCTATACCGACTCGATGGCTTTGAATATGCCAAGGAAGAACAGAATCAGGTATTTAGCTACACCGAAGGCTCACCCCAACTCTGTTACGTTATCAATGCCACCGGCAATAAGCTCAATTTCTATTGGCTCAATGAAGTTGGCAAAAAAGTAAAATTAGATGAGATGGCCCCTCATAAAAGATTGCGATGCAACACCTTTGAAGGACAGTGCTTTGTCGGAGATGATAATATTCAAAAGCCAAGGACTTTCAAAATTCCTTCATACAAGTCCCAGATATTATTTTACTAAATTAAGTAAAATACTCACGGGACACGATCGTTAAAAATGTAACGATTTGGGGGAATTAATGAGTTACCTTCACCTCGAATTTCAAGTACCCGCTAATTCATTACTTCCGGCATAGATTTCTTTGCAACTTACAGGCTTAGGCTTTCCTCTTTTCTAGCCCCTTGGTGTCCATTCTGCTACTGCTTCATATCCGAAAAGTGATTCACCAATCCTAATTTCAGACGAAACTTAACAGGGTAATACTCTATACTAATGATAATAATTTAATATATATTCACAAATACCTTGGACAATTTTCTATACTTTTAAAATTCGCAAGATTTATAAATCTTGAACTAATCAGATTCTTTGTAATATTTCGAGCAAAATTATAACTAAAAACTACAGGGCTGCCTATTAGGCATATTTACGGGGCAAGAGAATTCTCCATTAATTGGTACTCAAAAGCGGCCTTTACTAACTACAAAGAACCTATGACAAAACGACTACTTACATGTCTGATAATTATTTCTCTGATTGTCACAATTGCACTCAATTTAAAAAATGACAAAGAGACAAACTTCCAAGCTTCGCTTCCCCCAAAGACAGTAAGCCTACCAAAGAAAATGAGAACCAGGGTAACGCCAGAACCCTTGCCGAAAGCTCCCTTAGTGCCAACAAATAGTCAAACGCCAAAGAACTATATTCCCGCGACCAACGCCAGCCAGGAGCTCATCGACGAGCAGACTAAAATTGTTGCAGAAGGTTATGGTTCTTTCCCTGCCGTCGATTTAAAAAATATGACTCCTCACAAACAGCATGTTTTAGATGCTCTTAAAGCCCCTCACAAAAACAGTGGTGTTGTTTCTATTGTCGGCAAAAGAGAGAAGTTTGACTTAAGCCGTTACCAACAAGCCCCCTCTTACTATCTTGATACAGTAGAGGCTGGCCGCGCGTTCGATTCTATTCAGGCTGGTGACGGGGTTACGCCGATCACTCGTATTGGCAGTGGCTTTCAGGAAACAGAACAGAATAAACCCATCACATTGACTGCTAAAGGCTCTCCAGAGATGCCGGTGAGTTTCACTGTCTTTGACGGTGGCCAGTTCCAAAATGGTTTAAGTTTCATCACCGTACAAGCCGATTCAAGCGGTTACGCTTCGGTAGAATTTACCGCCACTGCCGGGGTGATCAATCAAACGAGAATTAAAGCCGCAAGTCCAGTAAACAGCCAGACTGTTAACTGGAAAGTTTTAGTTCATCTTCCAAAAGAAATTTCAAAAAATAATAATTAGGGAACGTAATGAAAATTACAACAGCAATCTTAGCGACTCTGCTGAGCTTAACTATAGCACATGGTACTACTATATCACCAGGAACTACGCCAACTGATCCGACAAGAAATTGTAGTAATCTTAAGACCCCTGGTAAGCCAGACCCTTGTGATAACGGCAATAGTGCCAGCACTTCAGGAACTTTATCCCGTACCAACTTTGTCAATGGTTGCTACGAAAATGAACATAATGACACAGAATTCAAAGGTGGTGTAGGCTGTAAGCCCTGTGGCAGTGCAGACTCAATATCTACTAAAGGTTATAATCTTATTCGTTACCAACGTTCACGCCGGGCTCATGAAGTCTGGGATTTTGGTCTTGGCGTGGCTTCTAACTTTGATTACCGTGCAACTTTGGATTTAGACAGCGAAAACGATGCTTTAATTTTCCACTTTGACTCTCCAGATTCTACATTTGCACAGATGTATGTAGATGGTAAAAGCGGCGACACTAAAGACGGTGTCTTCCATGATCAGATAAACGGTCGTCGCTCACAAGCTCACCTGGTTGATGCTCAAGGGGATTTAGTCACTGACCCAGCTCAGGCAACTAACTTAGTCTACTTCACTGCGACATTTGAGAAGTACACCTTTGAAGTCAAAGGGATCAACGGTGCTTACACTTGTCGTTTACTCTCATTTAAGGATAGAAACGGCTATGGCTATGACATAGCCTATGGAACGCATACAGACACAGAGCTAAATAATGACCCTGCACTCTATATGCGCAAAAACTCTGTTGTCGATTATACTCGTAGAACATTTTCGTTTGACTATCTTCCTAATGCAATTGGCGGCACTTATGTAATCAGTGAAGCTACATTACCAGATGGTTCAGCGATGAACTATGAGTATACCGACACTTACCTTTCTAAAGCAATTTACCCAAATGGTGAAGCTTCGACTTATACCTATTCAGTCAATGCTGCTGGTGAGACATGCTTTAATGCTCAGGAAACGACGGGTAAAATTAAAGAAATCCGCATGAGCTCTTCTGTCGCAGACATGATTTCAATAAGCGGACAGAAACTCTGGAATCAACAAAGTATGTCGACGAACTCAGTAGTCTCTAACGGCGAGGTTTTTTATGCTGCTATTCAGGGTCTCTGGGGAAATCACCGAAGAGTTTACCGTGGCGAAGGTCAACTTTCAGATAATCACGTTCATTATCGCAATACCTTTTATAAAGATTTTACATTAACACCAAATTCTGAAGGGCGTATAGATCGTGATTCTGTAGCTGGCACGATGGAATCAAGCTATTATGACGCTCAATGGAATGGCAATACTTATGGGTATGATCATCCACATAGAATTACCAAAAAAAACGGCACAACGACCTATAATAAATACGACGACTTAAGACGTAAAATTGCCGTAGTTTATGCAGATAATAGCTACGAAGCCTCGCAGTACAGTTCACTAAATCTCAAAACTGTCAAACGTGACCGTTTAGGCCGTGTCACCCGTTATACCTATGACGATAACGGCAACCTCTTAACAACTGAAAAAGGTCTGCTCGATACAAATACAGTCCTCACGATGACCAATGATGTTGTCGATATGGTTCTAGTACAATCTGCAGATTACGCCATTAAATCAAACGAGTACTATCCTGCTGGTCACATCAATCAACACATGTTGAAATATGAGTTCGACTATAACGGCAATCGTACAGAGTTTATCTATGACGCCAACCAAAGAGTTTTAATTGTCAATGAGCCTAACGATGCAGGTACAGCTTACATCGCGAAAGTAACAATGACTTATGATTCTGCAGGACGCTTAGCAACTTCTACCGATGCCGTTGGACGTGTCACTTCCTTTAATTACGATAAGCGTGACCGCCTGATTAAGACTACATTCAACGATAACTCTACAGAATTGTCTATTTATGGCACTGGTTTATACGCTGACCTGGTAGTAAAATCAAAAGACCGCAATGGCAATGTGACTAAGACTGAATACGACGTTTCGGCCCGGAAAATTAAGACTATTAAAGCTTATTCCGTAATGAATGCTGATGGCAGCAGCGAAAGTATCAACCCTTCATCATTACAATCCGTTACGGACTATACTTACTTAATCGGGCAGAAGAAAGTTAAAACCAAAATTACCGACGGCGAACTCACAGAATATTTCTATGACTACCGCATGAGATTAACTGAGACTGTGACTTACCCGGATGCAGGAAGTTCTTTGGCGACAAAGACTGTTTATAAAGACAATAAAGTCTTTTATAGAGAAGATGCCTACGGACGAAAAACTTATCATTCTTATAGAGCCGAAGACGCAAAATTAGTTAGAGTCGTTAAAGGAACTGTCCAGTCATTTTCTTTAAGCAATTTTACTGCTGTAGACAGCCTTGTTCGAGATAAATCGAATAATGCGGATTACTTAGTAACAGACTATGAACTCGATGAAGCAGGCCAGCGCATTGCGACTATAGACCCGCGTGGTCTCCGTCATGAAATAGACTATGATTCACGTGGCCGTGTAACATCCCAGGTTAGAGCAGTAGATTCCTTAGCTCAAACAACTGAACGAATTTACGATGCCAACTCAAATATCATCAGTTCGATTGATCCTGTGGGTAATGTCACAAACATGACCTATGGGGCCAGAAATAAACTGGCTTCAAGAACGGTAGCTACAGGTTCTGCTGTTGAAGCAACTGAGTCATTTACTTACTATGCTGATGGCCGTGCTAAAGATCACACTGACTTTAGAGGCAATGTTTCTACTACTGTCTGGCATCAGTGCTGTGGTCGTCTACAGGCAAACATCGATCAAGCCGGTAACTTCCAAGTATCAAATAACGACTTCTATAGCAATGTGACTCACACTGCAGTTGTTGATGGTGCTACGGCGATTACTGACTTTCACGACCTGCCGGATGGCGCAACGGTCCAGAAAATCACCACTCAGTTTGACGCGCGTCACCGTCCAATCGCCAGAACACTTTGGCTTCAACCACTTGGTTATGTCGATCCGAACAATGTGCCAATTGCTACAGACCCGGCATTAGGCCTGACTACAAGATACTTATACTACGATGAAGTCGATGGACACCTTGAACTTGCTCCTTTAGTAACAGAACTTGCAAACGATGGTATTTTGCTGGGAGCGCCGCACTCCGCTGCGGCAAATGGTTCAGCTACCATCGTCATTAACCCTGAAGGTGAAGCACAAGTCTCCATTCAAGATGGCGCTGGCCGTACAGTGGCACAAGGCGCTCTCGACAAAGATGACTTTGCTAACGGTACTTACACACTTGTCACTTGGTCGACAACTGTGCATGATACTATCACTAACGGCCTCCTTGAGACACAACAGGTTTCCGCTCTTGGTTTTATCAATAAATCCAGAACCGATGGTGCAGGTCGTACTCTTGAAGTCGAAGATGCACAAGGAAATATCTCAACTCGTGAATACGATGCCACCTCGAATATCGTTAAATCTCGCGACGCTAACGGCGTTGGTCAGGATTGTATCTTCGATGACTTAAATCGTGACATCAGTTGTACAGATACGGTCGGTTCAACAGTCACCAAAGTATTCGATCTAAATAATAACCTTCTTGAAAGTAGAGATGCCAAAAATCAAATCACTTCAAATACATTTGATGCTCGTAATCGCAAAGAATCAACAACAGACAGATTGGGAGGCATCACAAACTTTACATACGATGCTAACTCAAACCTCATTGCCATTAGCGATGCGTTAAGCAAAATCACCGGCTATGAGTACGATGTCCGTAACCTGCAGACAAAAGTAACTTATGCCGATGGCAAAAGTACAACTTGTGATTACGATACCCTGAGAAGAAAAGCTCTTTGCACTGATCAGCTCGGTGAACAAGTCGACTACACTTACGACCTTGCTGGTCGCATGACTCAAAGACTTTACAAACTGGCTGATAACTCCACAGAGTCGATAGACTCCTTCACCTACGATGCTGCGTCCCGTCCACTGACAGCAACTAAAGGTCGCTACAACAACACCGTTAGTTACACATATGATGGTATTGGCCGTAAAGCTACAGAAACCCTTCAAGTTCCAAATCCAAGCGGTCAAGCTGGCTTCAGCTTGTTCACTACAACCTGCGCCTACGACGCCGACAACCGTGAAACATCCTGCACATACTCAAATGGGGATGTAGTCACCAAAACTTACACAGACCGCAACCAGTTGTCTCAGTTAAACTTTAACGCCGCTTCTATCGCAGACTTCACCTATGACAATGGCCTTCGCGAGTCCACTCGTACCTTTGGCAATAGCGTAGTCTCTACCAAAACCTATAATGCTGATAACACCCTGGGATCGCTGAGCTCCAGCTCGGCAGAAGTATCCTTCGATTATACATATGATCCAAACAAAAACGTCAGTGCTGAAGCCAGCACGGGCTTGACTATGGACGACTACAGCTTTACAGCCCTATTCGACGCAGCTGATCGAGTAACCCAGTGGGAACGGCATAATACTGATAGTCAGGTTTGGTCCCTAGACCTGATCGGTAACTGGTCTAACACGACAGGCAGTCTGGGTGGTAATTCATTTAATGAAAATCGTACTCACAATGACGTTCACGAACTAACTGACATCGATGGTCAAGCAGCTACCTACGACGACAAAGGTAACTTGCTAAGTATAAGTGGTAAGACTCTTACTTGGGATCTCGATAATCACCTTACTCAAGTTGATGATCTAAATCTTGGTCAGACTACTTTTACCTATGACGCTCTAGGTAGACGTGTAAGTAAGGATAACTCAATTACTGGTGAAGTCTTATTCGTAAGTCACGGCCAAAGAGTCGTAGAAGAGTACTCAAATAACGGTACTGCTTACGAGCTTGAGAGAAGCTATGTACATGGTACCTATATTGATGATCTTGTCGCTCATATCGATGCTGGAGTAACACCAATCGTAAGCTATTATCACAGTGATAGACAATTCAACGTCCGCGGACTCACAGATGCTTCTGGAAATATACTCGAACTCTATGCCTACACACCTTATGGCAAGCGCAGCGTTATCGATCCTGTAACCTCTGACCTGAGACCTGACTCCTTAACATCCTACGGCTTCACTGGTCGTTACTTAGATACTGACACTGGTCTTTGGTACTTCAGAGCAAGATACTTCTCGGATGAGCTGGGCAGGTTCATATCAAGAGATCCGCTAGGCTTCGTGGATGGCTATGGACTGTATAATGGGTATTTTGCGCAGAGGTTCCTAGTAGATCCAAGTGGGAAATATA
>JAKVBD010000111.1 GCA_022446985.1 Lentisphaerales bacterium | reverse complement strand
TTTACCTAAATAGTTTAGCAGCATTTTTTACGAGAACTTCTTTCCATCCCATGGGAAGGTTTTCAATCATCAGCCAGTTCCCTTTGCGGATGAGCAGCCAGCGAGCGTTGACTTGTGCACACCGATAGGCTTTGGCTTCGGGAGAAGCTTCGATTTTGATCGGTAGTTTCAAACTTTTGGCGATGCCTTCTAGGGCTTTGAGGCTTTCATCTGGATTTTTGTACCTGATGGCTAATATAGAGTTTTGGTGATTATCTGAAGTTGTGAGTGATGGATTTTGCGTTGCATACTTCAGGTGACAAATCTGTTTGGCTTGCACACCAGAGAGTTTGTAGCTACCGCTATAATCAGCCAATGAGCCTTGCTGCCAACCAAAGAATTTGAGTTCATGCTCCTCTTCCGTTAAAACGAGATCAGTGTTTATGTCATCGATATAATTCAAGGCTGCGTTGCCAAGCTGGAATCGACTGGTCTGTTCTGTAGGTAAAGATTCTGGCACAATGACACCTTCGAGAAGGTTGCTGTCGAGCAAAGAGGTGTAGGCATTTTTCAAGCCTTTTATGTCTGCTCCGGTTATATAAGTTGCGGTCATTGGGCCAAGTTTGGCTGTACCATTAGAAAGGTTGAAGGCTTCAAGTGTGAAAGGGTTGAGCATGTGGCGAACGTAGCCAAAGCCGGGAGCTGCTTTGAAATGGCCGTACTTTGCGAAAAAGTAGCCGTCTTGAATGTGGTTTTTACTGCTTAAGGCAGGTAGGTTTGATTTTCGCGAAGGGTCCCAGGTTTGAATGTCTGCCAACGGCGAAAAGAGTCGATTTGTCTTTGCTGTGCCTATAATGATCAGGTGAAACTTTGCATAAAAGTATTTATGCTTCAGGGCATAGGCATCGTCGATTATGTGATCGTATAAATCGCCGGTTTGATCAAGCTCCAGGACTTTAAAGATGTAGTTGGCAACGTCTTTTTCTTCATCTGTTGCTTCTTTACCATACACGACGACAACTTTTGAATTTTTGGAAAATTCCTCTATGAAGCCGGCATTTAGAGACATCAATGTCAGTAGTAAATAACAGAAAATTTTCATTGATTTACCTCCTCTTCAAAAGTCGAACCGGGCGCGGCTTTTAGAGCCATTTGTTTTACCAGCGAATTAATCATTGTTCGCCTTTCTGCGATAAAGTTACTGGCAGGTCCAGGCATAGCTTTGACATATTTTACCTGTAAATCTTCCAGGCTTGTCATTTGCCAATCAATCTTTGTGCCATTTTTTTCGAGCCACTTAAGGTACTGAAGAGTAAAAGCCGCAGAGTTCCAAAGTTCTTGCAGGTCTCGTTTTTGTTCAAGTTTGAAACGAGTTGGCAGCCCTCGACTTTTAATTTTGAGGTAGGTGTCGAGACGCGAGTAAAATTTGTCGAAGACAAATTGGCCATTGGGCAGGGTTCCATAGAGAGAAAATGTTTTGGCGAGCTGCCATGACTTAATCGGCCCGAAGTTAAGGTCATCGCTGTCACTATAGAGTTCCCGCTTGCTCCATTCCCCTATGAATTTCCCCGGAAAGAGCATTGCTTCGCTGTCAAAGAAAGCAGTTTCAGAAATGGTGACAGTTTCATATTGGCCATTTGCCCGCAGCCAACCTCTGGTGTTTTCGGGGAACTCTTTAACTTCAAAAGTTTTACGTATTGGATCCTTTATTTTTTGACCATTTTTTGAAGACTCAATAAGTAGCGTGTAATTTTTTGCTTCATTGAAAGACAATTTTAGAGTAGGCTCTTTTTTCAGTTCAGCAGCTGTATAGCTTGTTTTCTGCTGGTCAAAAGTTACGGAAAGCTTATCCACTTCGGCGGGGTTAAATGTCAATTTGTAAACAAGCGTTTCCCCGGTAAAAAACTTCTTTGGATTGAGAATGTTTTGACCATGACGTTTAGTTAAAGTCAGGATTGGTGGGAAACTTTCTTTATCTTCGATGGCTTTTAGAAAAAGCAGTGGCTCTGGAGTATTATTTCCGGTAGCGTCGAATGAAATTGTGTTTTCCATTTTAAGGTCAGAGGCAGGCAGAATGAAGCTCTGCCCATTTCTTAAGAGTGTTTTACCATTTAGCTCGATGGCGTAGGGAGCACTGACTTTCTCTTTGAAGAGCCACGTAGGTAGACGGTTATTTGAATTGAACACCAGTTGTAGGTCTTTTTGAGGTAGTTCTGGCAAACTGAATTTTGTCGAGAAGCTTGCTTGAGAGCCGCGACTTAGTAAGGCCCCTTCATAAGGTTGTGAGGCTCCATGACCATAGTGCACTGCTTGAGAACCTTTTTCGCGTTCCCATGGTAAGATCATTGCAGTGTTGTCATCCAGATTGGCGATGTTTATCGATTCGAGAAAAGCTTTTTGCGAGTTCTGTAAAAGACAGAGAACAATCTCATTGTCACCGTCTTTAAAAAGTCCTAAGCCAAGAGCTTCATTTGGCTTTTCTGAGCAGGCTATACCGGCAAACTCACCATTTATGTAGACTTTACTGCGGACACCTCGAAGAGATACTTTTATGGTGGAGGTCTTGGTCGCTTTTAAAGTTGTGCGAAGAAAGTAAGGTTTTAGTTGAGTTAATTTAAGATTATTGTTCAGGTTATTGGCAAGACGAGTAGAGTAGTAGATAACTTCATTGTCACCAACTTTGAGGAGATTATCCGGAATAAGATTGTGCGAAAGATTCAGGAGGGTGCCATTCAGATAAACATGTGTTACCTGGTCAGCCCATTCAAGAATTGCGTTCTTGGTATCATTGGCAGTCTTACAAGTGTAGATCCTTTTGTAGAGAACCGGAGTTGATTCCATAGGGGTCTGTAAGGGCTTTAGGGTTTTGGAGGTCGCCCATTGCCACTCTGTGCCACTTTCCAGAAGTGCTTGTGGTCCTTGGTGAAATCTATCAGGAATTATTTGTTCATAGGCTTTGAAGACTCGAACCCGGATCAAGCCTTTGTTATTTTTTGTCCAGGAGTTACAGCGAATTTGCATACTGCCGGTTTCAGGGATTTCTGAGCCTTGAACGATAACTTGTGATTTCCCGGAGGCCAGAACCTGGTTTTCATAAATTAATTCCACCCAGTTTTCGTATCCACTGCGAAACTCTATCATCCATTCTTCGTTGCGGTACTTCGGGTCGAGAGTCCAACGGCCTTCCAGTGTGAGCTGGTACTCGATGGTGTTATCGCTGATATAAGCTTCTTCATCGACAAATTCTATGTAGCGTGAAAGTTCTCTTTCATCAAAACGGACAATTCCTCCTGCCGGCGGATATATCGCTACAGGTAGCATACGCGGTAGAGGTTCTATGGCAATCTCGTAATTTTTGAGGGAGATTCCCGGTGTTTCTGGAAATGGGGCGCTGATAAGCGGGCTGTCGGTGTTAATTTTTTGCCAGTCGGATTGCTCAGCTAATTTAAAGGATGATCGATCAGTTGATTCATACCATATGGTATTCGTTGAATTGAGAGACACTTCCTGAGCATTAAGAAAAAAAACGAAACAAAAGCTCAGGTTCAGAATAATAAATTTCACCAACTACTCCTTAATCACTTAAACTGAAGATAACTGAAGACTGCCAAATGACAATTATTCGCGAGGTCTATTTCGTAAAAGAGGGAAATCGTCAGCAGTCAGTGCACAAAGTTCTTTAAAACAATCAATATTCACTTTGAGCTCAAGCTCAGTTTTTTGGTGAATTTGCTGTAGACTGTCTAAGATATTTAAGTTTGTGTAGAGTTCATAGAGAAGTTGCGGCGATTTTTCGAGCAGAGCGTGAGCTTCAAAGTCGGGTTTTAGAATGCTTAGCAATTCCTGACAATTGATGGACCATAGAGGAAATATAAAACTTTGCTGAAGGAGGCTTTGTATAGCGACAATTCTTTTTTTGATCATCAACTCATCCAGCTCATCATGGCAGATGTTATAAAGATTGCTCAAATCGTGAAGTAAGCGGGCATCTTGAGCATGACTGACAACAAGTTTAGCATGAGGGTATTTGGCCAGGTAGCGGCTTATGAAGTTGACCATTCTTTGTAAAGATTGCTTTTCTTCCTGAGCATTGTGGTGAACTAAAGCTTCGTAGCGTTTTTGATCGGTCATAATTCCCATAAAAAATGTCATGGCGCCATTTTGCTGTTGAAAGTTTCTGTGAATGGAAAAAAATAAGCTGTCTTTTAAAGAGTTCTGGAGCTGTTTGAAAGCCGGTTGGTTTTTAAGCATGTAAGAGTTTTGTTGAACTGACTCGGCGGCTTTTTGAAGATCTTTAAAAGAGCTTTCAGTATAGCTGCTTGGGACTTCTTCTGCATGGTAACAACTCTCGACTTTTTTTATGCCGCCTTTGCGCAAGTGTTGTATTTCGTTAATTGAAATTCCCGGTATTAAAGCGAGATGATTCTTGTCTTGTAGGTAATTTTGACAATGGTCGCGGTAACCACATTGTTTACAAGCAGGAATAGGGTGAGGCTCGGTAAATTCTTTGCCCTGAATAAAATTTTTGTAGTCGCTGATAATTTCGTGGTAGTAATCGATTATATCACTTCTTTCAAGAGTCGTTTGTGAGCTGTCGCCATGTACAAGGTGGAACTTATCTGGTTGGCGGCCTTGGGCTTGGCTGACTAATTCGCTGTAGTGTATGAGCTGAATAGCATTTGCAGGGCTTGGCTGGTTGGCCAGTTTTGTGTCGATGACCTCATAGTAGTGTTCTCCTAAGTCTGAATTGCCGCTCTTTTTCTGCAGAAAGTCAGAGTAACCGGCACACTCACCAGCTTGCAGGTAAGCCTGGTAGATCCAGTCAGCGCCTTCATCCATAGCTTTTAGGGTTTGCTGCCTTTGTTCAGGAGGAGAAAGTTCTGTATCTATACTGACTACAGTCCCTTCGAGTGTTTCAAGAAAGTTCTTTTCGTGCTCGAGACCTTGTTCTCGCAGCAGCAAAATTTCTTCAGAAACAGATGAGTCCGGCAGGACACCGAGAGAACGTAGGCGAGCCATATGCCGGCACTGCAGGAATTCTATTAACTCTGTAGGGAAAATTTTTTTCATGAGGAATTCATAAACTGCATTTTCAACAATTCCAGCCCGGTCATGCCGATTTCATTTCTGCCAACTACTCAAGTCGGGCAATTTAAGAAAATAAAACAACTATTTATTTAAAATGGTTGTGTGAGATTGAGGCGCAGAGTTAGATTAAGAGAAGGAACAGAGATTTTTTAAGAGGATACTATGTCGGAAGAAAATAATATAGAGCCGCCAGTTAAGAAAAAGGGCTGGCTTAAGATACTTATCATCCTTTTCAGTTTATTCGTTTTGGTCGTTGCAGGAATCTTCTTTTACGTGAATTCTGCGTCATTTATTCGCGGCCAGGTTTTTAGTCGGATTCAAAATGATTTAAATCAACCGGTAACTGCCGGAGATATGAGCTTTAGTGTTTTTAGTGGCATTGAGATAGATAACTTTACCTTGGGCGATGATCCTTTACTAAAAGCCGACAAGATCAAAGTAAATTATGAGCTTATGCCACTGCTTAGCGGGGAACTTGTGGTTCATGAAATGCTTTTAGATAACGCCAGTATGAATGTAGTTATTAATCGCGATGGCAAGCTGAACATCATTTCAAAACGAGTTGAGGATCTCTCAAAAGCTGCGAAAAAGACGACAAGCCAAAGCAAGCCTATAAAAACAACGCCAAAGAAAGAATCCGCACCCAAAAAATCAACCGCAGAAGCAGTTGAAAGTCCTCTCAAATCTATTGCTCTTAAGAATATCAAAATTAAAAACTTAAACTTACGCTTGTTTAAAGATCACGACAAATCGGAAAAAGTTGTTGAGTTCAAACTGAAAAACTTTAACTTTGATCTACCTGAACTTGTAAATGGCGGTGATTTTGTCATTTCTTTGAATGGTGCCTTGGAGTGTATTGCAGGAAGTAAATTTAAGTTGACAGAAGGTGCATTTGAAGGTTCGCTTAAGTCTGGTTTGAGCGCTGACTTTAAACCACAGGCGCTCGATGCAACATTCAATGTAAGAAATCTCAATGCCCAGAGTGATGGTCTGGTTCTACCTGTTAAAGACTTTGACTTCAAATCATTGATTTCCATGGCAGCAGATGAACTCAAGATAGAACAGCTAAAGCTAAGCACAGTCGGCAACGATAAGCCTTCAGAAGTTGTCCTCAGTGGAATCGTCAATACTATAAATGATGCAGTATCGCTTAACTTAAATGTTAATAATGTGAATGCGTCTCTCTTAGACTTAGCCTCTCCTTTCGTCAGTGGCAACAAAAATTGGCTTAGGTGGCAAAAATCCCTTAAGGAAGTGAGCGATGGACAGCTGGTTGGTTTTGGCAGCACGGTCATTAACTACAGTGCAAAGGTCGATAAATCTGAAGGTAATCCAGTGAAGTTGAGTGGCCAGTTCACTCTACAAGATCTGCCACTCGTAAAGCAAGCAGGGAGTAAGCAACTCTCAAAGTTTGGTGTGAACCTGAATCATGACATAGAGTTGAATCCGGACACGCAGAAAATCTCTGTTAAAAAACTAAGCTTTTTAACTAAAGAGAATGATAAAGTTATTGTCGATGTTAAGTCTACCGGCCCGATTGTCATTGATGGCGTAAACAAAACAGTGAAAACTGCTGAAGGTTCTCCATTGACCATTAAATTGGCAGGACTAAATGCTGATTATGCTAAGCCCTTTATAGATGAAAAGGATCTTCAGGGTTTAAAAAGTGCCAGACTTTCGATGACTGCAGAGCTTTCAACACCGTCTGATTCACAAGTTAAGTTTTATTTAAAAGAGTTGTTGATCAATAAAGTGGCAGTTGAACAGGATCAATTGGAGATAAGCGATTTATCTGTAAAAACCAGCAGTATATTTTTACTTGACAACCAGCAGAACCTCAGTATAGAAGACCTGACTGTAGGAGTCGTTGAAAACGGCAGTCAGTTGCTATCTACTGCTTTAGCTGGTGAAGTCGATCTTAAAAGCTTTACCAGTGAGATTAAGGTGAATGAGTTAGCAGTGAAGCCTGGAGTTGAATTGTTCTTGCCAGAAGATCTGAAAAATCAATTTGGTGTGAAAAATATTAACCTCCTGGGTCAGAATATTGAGCTTAGTTACGAAAATGGCATCATTGCTACAACTGGGCAGTTAAGCTCTTCGCAAATTGGTCTTGGTGGGCAGATGTTCAATGACGCGACTATTTCTCAGAAGACTTCATTTGATCTTACTTTAAATAAAGACAAAAATGTTGAGATCAAGAAAATTGGAGTTGGGGTAAGCTCTAACCGTTTTTCAGACATTGCTATCGACATCACCGGTAAACTGGCACCACCAGTTGAAGGTAAAGTGTCCGAGTCGCAGATAAATATCGACGTACTGACTGTAATTAACGCAGATCAGTTACTTGGGTTATTGAGAAAACAAACAGCTCAACAGCAAGCTAAGAGTACTCAAAAGCCGGTTGCTGAAAAGCAAAATAAAGCTCAGGCTCCTCAACCTGCACCTGTGAATAAACCTCCAATCAAAGCGACTCTTACTTCAAACATTAAAGGAGTTGTTCTAGAAGGACAAAAAGTCAGTGAGATCACCACAAAGGCTATTTTGGAGAATGAGGATCTGACTTTAGAGAAGCTGGATATGTTTATTGGTGAAACTTTACTGCACATAGAAGGTGCGGCGAATATTGGCCAAAAGAAAAAGGCCGACCTGGCTGTATCCAGCAAAGGTTTTATAGATATTTCCCCGGTAAATGCCTTTATCAATAAAGGTTCCGATCGCCAAGTGAGCGGCTTGGTAGAAATTGCCAGTCTAAAAGTCACCACTGAAGGGCAAGCGAACGATGATTTTCTTAACAACCTGGTTGCTACAGGTGTGATAAATATGAAGGATATTAAGGCTCAAAAGTATGCCAATGTTCCTTCAGTTTTATCGACAACAGCAGATTTGGTCCTAGGAGTGAATCCAGATAATATTCACTTCACTGAAGGTAAATTCGATGTTGCGGTAAAAGACAAGGTGGTGACTCTCAATGAATGTCGTTTCAAGGGTAAGTCTTTCATGGTTAATCCGACGGGAACACTAGCTTTGACGGATACAGCTTATGAGATAAATATGAACTCTGAAGCCGGTTTTGGTGGAGGTCAGCTCATTCAGACTGTTATGGGAGCTGCTGGTGGGCAATTAATGAAGCAACTTGCCGGTAAGAGCAAAAGCATAGATAGATTTAACCAGAGCTTCCAGTATTCAGACGCGTTAAAACTGTTTACTCTGAAAGATGTGTTTAAGTATCAGAAGAGTATTCCACTTAAGAGAAATAGTGATACCAGCCTGACTTCAGACTTTCTTAGCAGTGTGATTACTTATGCAGCTGAAGTGGGCAAAATGAAGAATGATGAAATTGGCCGTTTACAAAGAATTGCTTCTGGAAAAGGCAATGTCCTTGAAGATGTTCTTGGCTTAGGAATCGATCAGTATAATAAGAAGAATAAAATTGATCAGCAAGAAGAGGGAAAAGAAGGTGAGTCTGCCAAGAAAAAAGGCCTCTTTGATCAATTGATTGACATCGGTATCAATGAAGTCGATAAGCGGGAAAAGAAAAAAGCTAAGAAAAAGGCTGAAAAAGAAGGAACTAAGCCTGAGGAAGAGAAAAAGCCAGATAGTAAAAAGCAAATACTGGAAGGCTTGCGCGGGCTATTTAATTAGTAGTAAATCTTTACCCCAAATGGCTGCAGCTTCTTATTTAGATTCTCTTTATTGATTGGCTTTATAAGAAAGCCGTTGCAGCCGGTCTTTAAGGCTTCTTTTACTTTTTCTTCATCGGCGGTGGCGGTCATCAAAACAATCTTGGCCTTGTTTGAATCGTTTATAGATTTCACCTTTTCAAAAGACCTTAACAGCTTGAGCGCTTTAACTCCATCTATATCCGGTAGACCGATATCTATGAGCACCACTTTATAATAGAAAAAGGACAACAGCGCTTCAGCAAAAGCCTCAACAGCATCCATCGTGTTATCCACTATCGTCAGATCACTACAAGGCTCTAAAATAGTCTTAAGCAGTTCTTGCGTAGTAGAGTCATCTTCTATAATCAAAATGCGCATGGTGAATTTTGCCTCTTCTCTTTAAAGGTATCTTGATTTAAGGTATACTTTGCGGAGAGCAAAGGCAAAAAAAATGACAGCTTCCGAGTCTAAAACAATCTGACAGAGGCCCAGAAAGCAGTCCAGCCTGCATGCGGGATACCTGCGGCTTTTAAAACATTTCTGTATAGTTTTCTGAGTTTCCCGACGTTTTCGGCTTCAAGCAACTTAAAACCTTCTTTAACGGTTTTTTTCATTTGGGCAAACATATGCTGATTGCTGTTTCCAGTCGTCAATATATTGAAGAAACCTTTAAATGCGGGATAACGGAAGCTATGTTCGTCTGAGCAATAATAGTCATCTGGCTCATCGCACTCCATGTATGTAATGTAATGCATATAGTGCTCCACAAACTCTTCATAATCTCCAAGCTGCAGGCAGGCTTCAAGTAAGTCTGAAACAATAGCGCGAACAGTATAGTCGTGATTGAGATTGTTTAAGGCATCCAGTGAACTTTGCTTAACTTCTCTGTAACAAATTTGATCATGCTTGTTGCTGCCGAGATCCCTGAACAGCGACAGGTTGTAGTTCTCAACAATAAACATGTCAACGTCTGGTTTTGTTCGCCATTTACTTAATTGTGAACGTGCTTTGGTGTTGTCTGTACACAGTAGGCAGTTCATATACTGCTGCCAGATTTTAGTGTCATTTTTATAGAGCTCGTTATGTTCCTCTAGAAGCTTGATTGTCAATTCGACATTGAAGCTTTTAAGTGTCCTGAAAAACTCTTCTTTCTCATAGCTGTTTGACCAAGAGGCATCTTTGAGGAGCTGAATAAGTTCCTGAGACTTACTTTTTAGTGTCTTGGTAGATTTGCGAGAATGCTTTTCCAGATAGTAATCTATAAATTTGTAAAAAGGCAATTTATGTAAGCGGGTCAAAGAAAAAACTTTTTCCTCAAGCATTTTGTTCGCTTTATTCTCTAATTTTTTCTCTTTTAAAAACTCCCATACATTACCTGCAGGCCAGGAACTCTCAATTTTGTACTGTTGCCAGACTTTGAAGGCGATATCAAATGCTTTTTGTTCACTTTCGTCGTAGGCATAAGGAATGTATCTAGCCAATATGAAGGCATCGTCCGGGTGATGTGATAAAATATTCTGCAGTATGGCTTTAGCTTTATCCGGTGAGTCATTTTCCAAGATATCAAAACGACGTAGATGTATATCTGGTAAAGTCGGGAAGTCTTTGAGAAGTTCATCCCACTCATTGTCCAATTCTTCAGATTTAATGCCCGCTTCGTGGAGTAAGAAAAGCCTCTTAGTGCGTATTTCAGGCAAGTCGATTAAGTTTTTGACAGGCCAGTCTTTTAAAATTTCCTCAATTTTGGACTTTGGTGTATTCTCATTGAGAAGTCCGAAAAGGTGACGCCAGCCCCACTCGTATCTTGGATTTTTGATCAAAGTTGTTTTGAAAAGTTGAAGAGCTTCTTCTTTTTTGCCTTCCTCGATAAAGATGTAGGCTTTAAGGCCATAACAGCAAGTAGGATCCGATTGAATTTTTATTTGCTCTTCGACGAGTTCTTTGGCCTTATCAAAGTTTTTTTGATCACAGAAAAGGAAAATTAAATCTTCGGCAGCATCGAAGAGGTTTGGGTTCATCTCGAGGACTTTGTTGTAAAGCTTTATCGTATCATTCATGTCTAAATGATACCGACTTACTCTCATCGCCTTAGCGTATAAGTACCAAAGGTATGAACCGTTTTGATAAACTTCAGTTCCGTCCTTGGCACACTTAACGGCCTCCTGATCCTGACCATTGCTGAATAAGCGCATGATCAGCTCTTCGCGAATGCTTATACTTTCAGGCATGAAATCTAAAGAAGCTTTTAGGAAATCTATGGCTCCTTCAGCATTTCCCTGCTCCCACAAAAATTCTGCGTAGTCGTTTCGAGTTGGTCCACTTAGAGGAACTTTTTCGATGATATTTTGAAAAATTTTCTGTGCTTCTGCAGTTTTACCTTCTGAAGACATATGGTTTGCCAACTGAACATGGTGGTAGGTGTCCAGTGGGTTTTGGTCACAGATGGCTTGTAAAACTTCTGGAGTTTCATCCTCGGTATGACTGGCTTTTAACGCTCTTAGTAAAGATTCTTTCAAGCCTAAGTGCCACGGGAAATTTTCTATACCGTTCTTTAAAAATTCGACGGCTTTTTCGGCATCTTTCTGGCCTTTGCCATGATCGATTAGAAGATTCGCATAAGCATCTATGAGTTCAGGGTCATTTTGGCGAATTTGCGACCATTCTTTAAAAGATTCCTCTGCTTGGTAAAAGTCTCTGGTCCTGGATATTTTATAGAGGATTGAGCTGGCGGAGTTTAAAAAGCCTACCTGTCTTAACATGCACTTGATTGAAGCATTTTGGAATCTGTGCGCGACTTTCTCTTGCAACTGTTTAGTACATTCCCACAGAGGATTGTAAATGTATGAGTAATCAGGATCCTTTTCGACAGCTTTGAGGTAGAGCTCTGTTGCTTCAAGATACTCTCTTTTGTGTTGGAGGACACGTGCTTTGACGGCAAACCCTGCCGGGCATTCTCCTGTAGTTCTTTCCACTTCAGGAAGAACTGTTTCCAGTTTAGATTCTATGTCCTTTCTTTCTTGTTCATTGGCGGATTCAAGATCATTTAACAGATTGTGAACTTTCTCGAGCCAATCCCACTCGGAGTCGGGGTTTTCTGCAAGGCGCTTGTCTATGAGAGCATCTGCTTCTTCATTTTTTTGAGTTTTCTTCAAAAAGCGGTACATCATTAGTTGGTACTGATTACTTGAGCTGTTTTCAGCCAACCACTCTTCCAGGACGCCACGAGCATGAGTGTAACCGTGTTCATAAGTCAGAAGTTCAAGATATTCTTCTTTCAGGAAGAGATTATCGGGAGCCTCATTCAGCCAATTTGAGCAGATTTCTTTTGCTTTGCGCCACTCGCCTGTAGCCCTGTAAAAACGGTAGGCAGATTGAAAATAGGGGATCTTATGACTTTTCAGTGCAGTTAAGAGCTCTTCAACTCGTTGCCACTGACTGAGTTTTATAAAGAATCCTGCCGCATAGCTTAAAGCTTCCGCATCTTCGCTAAACTTCTCGAGCATTTCTTCTACGGCAGCCAGGGCTTTTTGAGGGTAGCCGTAGTCATCTAATAAATCTATGTAATCGATGAACACGCTGACGGCTAATTTAAGATCAGAAAAGTTATCTCTGCGGTTCTTCATGTATTCAAGAGCTTTTTCCTCCTGACAAAGAAGTCTGTAATTGTTGCACAGGGCCCGGGCATAATGAGAATTGGTAATTTCTAAAGTGGAAGCAACCCGCAGTGGAATTAGAGATTTTTCATACTGTTCCAAGGAGCCGTAAATATCACCAAGCATATGGTACAATTCACAGGACATGGGATTAAACTTTATATGCTTTTTGAGAAGCTTTTTAGCATCTTCTCTAAGTGGCGCCGAGATGTTGATAAGATCACAGTATTGGCTGATCAGAGTTGGTGGTGCATAGTACCACTGGTTGTCAAAGCTGAAGCCTTCATCGCGAGTTTTATCGATGATTTTAACGAGTTCGCTCTTATAAAGCTGCTTATCCCCGCTCTTGCTTAAGGCAAATAAATAAAGGTTTCTAACTTCTTTATTCTTCGGATACTCTTCAACAAGTTTCTGAAATTTTGGCAGAGACTTTTGGTGTTCTCCAATTTGTGACAAGTGACTGGCTTGCAGGTAAGCGGTTATCGCTTCGTCTGGGAATTCAGATTCAAGTTTTTTGATCAGTTCATAAGCACCACTGGCACCTTCTTTTTCAAATACCTGCCAGTATTTTTCTTTGTAGGCTAGGGGAGTGATTTTAACTTCAGGTATTTGCTGCAGTATATTCTCTTTCTCAGCTTTAACAATAATCATCGCATTTGGGCCGGTAGGACTTTCACTTTCGAGGTATTCCTCTAGAAGATATCGGCTCCAGCGACTCTTAGAAGGATCGTGAACTAAAAGCAAATCGGTAACTTCGTCATAACCAAAGATGACGGTGGCGTGCGAGAAGCTATCGTTATAGCTGCTCATAATCAGAGGAATGCCTTCTTTAAGCATTTGTACTATGACTTCTCTATCGAGAAGAACGTGAGAAGTCTTATAGCCCTGTTTCGAAAGCCACTGGCAACACTTCTCCATATTGGCGCCACCAAAAAAGAGTTCTTTCTGGATTGTCGCTTCCGGAATATCTTCGCCCATCGTACTTAAAACAGAGAACATGCTGGTTATCAGGCAGGTATCGTGCTTTTGGAAAACCGGATTAAGCGGTAAAACATATTCCTTGCCAGCTGGATTCTTCTCACAATTCTCCAGTATCTTTTTAAAGAAGGGATCTTTAAGGCCTCTTGAGAGCTCTTGAAGCTTCTTCCTGTCTTTGCGAATAAATGCCAGCTCGACTTCAAAGTACTTAAATAGTTTTTGGGTATGGCGATCTGCAAGTGGTGCGTACATGGGCAGTTTGTCGATCAGTTGTTCAGCTCTTTCAAGCCAGAACTCCTGTTTCTGTATAAACCTTTCAGAGTTCACAAAGCATTGACGAATAATGGTCAATACAACTTCATATGACTGGATCGAATCCAGGCATTCGAAGAAGAATTCAGCTGCTTCTTCAAGTTTACTCTGAATGGTGAGTGAAGAGTTTATAACAGATGCAGTAAAAGGCATACCCGGGTTCTCCTGCCAGACAGTTTTGGCCTGCTCTTCAGCTTCCTGCCAATTATCTTTAATTAAAGCTATATGAGCTTCACAGGTTTTAATCCAGTCTCTTTCTGAGTTAAAAGCTTTGGCTTCATTGATGTATTTTTCAGCAAATTCCCAATCGCGGACAGCTGCCCAGGTTAAGGCTTTCCCAGCATAATGACTGCCCATAAGTGCGGCGTCTTCACACTGAGGAACTTCACTTACGAGATCTTTGAAAAAGTCATTTTTATGATCGGCAAAATTATAAAAGTAATTGACTTTTGGATCGTCAGGAAAGCGTTTTTTGGCCTCTCTCAACAACCAGCGCCAGTATTTTGAGTTACCAAGTCTATTTGCCAGTCTTGCTCCGAGGATTAACTCTTCACTATTCAGTTCAGCGACATTTGCTTTTCCGTGCCAGAGTTCTTCTGTTAGTTGGTATGCGTCTAGAAAAAGATTGTCGTCATAGAGTTTTTGTATTAGTTCAATCGTCGGTTCATGCTTTGACATGCAGGCGGTCCCTCTTTAGTTAATCTCAGTTTCATTTTGCCCTTAACTGGACTGAAAGTGGATTATCTAAAATTATGAAGGGACTGTCAAGATACTTGAGAAGTGATTCGAGTCACCTGTTATTTTCGTACTGCTTTAAAGACGATTCGACCGGAATTATCTATATCATTTGTGCGGCTGGCTATTACTTCAGTACGCAGTGCTGTTATAGCATGTCCATCATAAAAGAGGACATTCGTTTTCTTGAAATTGTTGTGACGGCCTGAAATGCGGCTCCCATCTCTCTTATGAGAGTGTATGTGGTGTGTGCCATCGTGAATGACAGCAGCTCTTTCCTGATCTTCGATAAGACTCAATGAAGGCCATTTGTCATTTGGGGGATTATTGACTCGCCAGTTTGAGAAACCCCAGTTGGGAGAAGAATCGGTATTCTAAGTGGAGACACCCAAGGTGTTATACCAGGAATCATAGCCTCCTTCGCCGCCAATATCATCGGAAGTAGAGCGCCAGGGAAGTTGGGTACCTTCAAAAGAAATCCAGTTCCATTTTCCTGTAATGGTATGTTCCGAGAGGCGAATGGTATATCCTGAAGGATAGAAAAAAAATTGCCGGGAATTTGTGGTTTTTGTTCAGGTTGCCATCAAATGGATCGCTTTGAGGTACATTTAAGTAAAGACCAGCGAGAAGATTGATCACAGTATTTCCCACAGGTGCCATGCATTCGCCATTATTGATTGTACAAGCTTATACTACTACACCATTTTGCTTTTGATTGTTGAGACAGACTGCTGCTTTATAAGCATCTTTGGCCTTATGCAGTGAGGGCATAAGAAGTGATATAAGTAAACTTGTTTTAGCTATGACTACCAATAGCTCGATTAACGGAATTTTGATTGTATAGCTTTCATGAAATACTTCATAGCAATCACATGCATTCAACTATGATGTGTGTTTGTCGTCGTTTTTTCAAAGGGATTTTCAAAAATCAGCTCCTTGAAAATCACAGGTAGGTCACTATCATTTTTAAAAGCTCCTGAAAATACAGAGTTTCTGAAATATTCCGCCCCCGACCGAAAAAAACTTTCCGGTTTTCACCGAAAAGCTGCTATACGTCTCTGTGGTATATTTTTACCTCATAAAAGGCGTCTTTTGCCTCTTATTTTTCACTTTGATTATGACAGGCTCGTACTTCAATGAACCCGTACTCCGAAAGTCCCGGAATGTTCTAGCAATTTTCTGTATTAACTCTCGGAGCCACGGTGTATATCTCATATCATATCCTCTAAAATTTCACAGTCTTAAAAAGAACCGCCGTCCGGACTTGAGGGAGCGTCAATAGGAGGGGGAAGGGCTCCGGAACGACGGCTAATTACTTAAATATTTTTCTTTTGTTCTTACGGTCTGATCGGTTGGGTCGCCTCTTTCTTTCTCTCTTATTGTTAATATAGATGCGCCGCGGAGGCGAAGTAAAGTTTTTTAAGCTTTTTTCGCAGTTTATATTTCAACTTGCTAAAAATTAGATTGTTATGGATGCTTATAAGGCCTTCGCTATTTGGCTCGAGAGACAATTTTTTTATCCTCGAATTGACCTTTTAAAAACTTTGGGCAATATCATTCAGGTTTGAAGCAATTTTGAGTATAGCGCATGGATTTTGATAAACAGACAGTTGCCTTTTTTGATGGCAGTGATTTGAAACTGGTTTTTTCTGAAGAAGAGAACAAAAATAAGCTCTCGGTACGCAGTGACCGTGGTCGTCAGTTTCGCATACCGGTAAAGACTGTCGTACGTGTTCTCGGTTCATCTGATTTCGATACCTTCGTAAGTCGCTATGAATCCACTATGTCTCAAGTTGAAGCCGCCAAAGAAGAGGTCGATACAAGCTTACTTTGGGAAATGCTGCAGGAGGATTTACAGGATTACAGTATTGATGAACTCGCTGAGTACTATGGTGAAACTGACAATATTCCTTGCCTGGCTCTTTTTACTGCTTTGGTGGAAGATGCAGTTCACTTCAAACGCAAAGGTGTCTCTTTTGCACCGAGGTCTGCAGAACAGGTAGAAGAACAGTTACAAATTATCCGTAAAAAGCAGGAGAAAGAAGCTTTTAAGGAACGCGTTACGCCTTGGTTAGCAGAGGCGCTTAAGCAAGAAAAAGTTGAAGAAGTTCCGGAGGAATTTAAGTCATTTTTGAATCTTCTTGAAGTTTTTCTCTCAAACCGCAAAGACAATGAGGCTTCAAGAATTTTTGCAACTGTGATCGGCGATCGCTCCATGAAAGAAGCTGTTTATGATTTACTGATGAAGTGCGGTGTTATTGATGAAACGAGTGACCGCTTTTTGGTCCTTGCTGGCATAAGTGAGAAATTTTCTGTTCGGGTTGAGGAAGAAGCCAGCAGTTTACAGAGTGTTGAAAACCTTGAGTCACGAGAAGATCTGACTGCCTTAAATAT
>JAKVBD010000110.1 GCA_022446985.1 Lentisphaerales bacterium | reverse complement strand
ATTGATGAAATAGCAAAATGGCCGGGTAGATGGAATTCCGACTTTTTCATTGAAGCTAAAGATCTTGTAGCTTAAAAAAGACATTCATAAAAGCCTTTAATCGATTAAATCCGAACTGTCAAACTTTAGAAATTACCTTAAATAGGAAAGTTATAAATTATTTTAAAAAGCATTTCATAAGGGATCAATTTAATTGCGATAAGACATTCAATGAAAATGACTTGAAGGTAAATCGAGTACTATTAAAACAAGATTCTCTGAATTACAGAGCGTAAAATCATTCCCATCCCTTCGTGCTCTTCGAGTCCTCTGTGGTAAAGAACATGGATATAAACCACAAAGAACACAGAGTTCACGAAGAGAAGGGTTAGTTATCGAAGTTTCTGTGTAACATATTCTGAATTTTTGGGATAATTGTGAAATTTTTTCAAAACTCAGTGTCCAAAAGTTCCACGCAACAGACTTAAGGGGAAACTTTAAATATATGTTGAGTATGTATGAGAAAATATTTTACCCTAATTGAGCTGCTTATTGTCGTAGCTATTATTGGCATATTGACCAGTATACTGTTGCCGTCATTACAAAAATCAAAACATTATAGCGTGCAGGCCGTTTGTATGAGCAACCAGGCTCAATTAGCCCGAGCTACTTTGCTTTATACTTCAGATAATAGCGGCAGACTTATGCCGGTGAATCGAGTCTCGGCTTATGAAGCAATTGATCCACTTGACAGTTTCTTTATGCACTATCAAGACAGAAACAATCTTGGTTATCTATACACTGAAAGTTATCTAACAGACTCCAAAGTTTTTTACTGTCCGGGAATTAGGATTACCGATGAGGAAATCAGGCCTTCGGCTTCGTCAACGCCGGTTGATGGTATAAAAGACATCTTTACCTGGGAATACTATAATGAATTGTTTAACGGCTATCCGTCTACCGAAGAATTACCCAATTTAAACACAAACTACACTGGTCGAGTCCGCAGCTCATACTACTTCAACCCTGAAGGAAAAATCAAAACCTATAAGCTCATTCAGGAAATGGATACCGAAAGTATCCTCACCAGTGATTTACTTATGAACAACTTCACTTCACACAGTCCATTGGGAAATCGCTGGCTGGTTGCGAAAAGTGATGGCGCCGTAAAAGCTGTAACCTCAGACAAGGTCAAAAAGCGACTGTATTCAGGCTCCGACCATCACTTTGTATGGAGTAACTTCAACCTTCTTTTTGAAGATTTACTGGAAGCATCCAGCAGATGACCCGATAAAATTTTGCTTTGAAAGCTTACAAGTATTAAAATAAGTAAATCCCGGAGAAATGAAATGAAAAAATTTACTCTCATAGAGTTACTCGTTGTTATATCTATTATAGGCATTTTGACATCTATTCTTTTACCTTCATTGGCCAATGCCAGACTCAAGACAATCAAAGCTGTCTGTCTATCGAATAACAGCCAAATCACTAAAGCTCTAATTGGCAACGCAGACAATAATGATGGCCGTGTTTTGTGGGGTGAAACCCAGAGTGGTGGGAATTGGCCATTTTCCATGTCAAAAAACGACATCAATATATTGGATTTACCTCAGGAAGTCTTTTTTTGTCCAGTTAAAAGTGGTTATGATCGTGATGGAGCCTGGAATCACAATTCAGAATACAGAGTTACTGACTATGCCTATACTTTTGAACGTCCCGGTGGAAATATGGCAAACTACCAGTTGCCTGGCGGGCAGGAATGGGTCGGCCGACTTTCTGCTGTAGCTAACCCTACTGAAATGGAATTCGTAAATGATATTGTTTTTGAGAATGGTATGGATTTCTCAACTTCCAATATTTACGGAATGAGGACAAACCATTACGGAGAAAAAATCGACCAGAATACCACCTTTGTTGATGGTCATACTGTACTCAGAAAGTGGGGAAACTTTCAAGAAAGGTATAATACTGGTGGACTAGGATCCTTCTGGTGGTGAAAATCAGTTCAATACCACTCAGTTTTATTCCAGAGGAACTCGTTTAGTTTCAGCAAATTTTGGCCTTTATACACTAGACTATTGTCTTTCATAAGGACATTAAAATGGGGGTGCTGATAATCCCAATTATAATCTGGGTACCAGATAAATTTGTTTTCTATGGGAAAGTCAACCAACAAGGCATTTTCAGACTTTTCATTGACAGAAGTAATTCGACTTTCCTGGGCATCATAGCCATTGCGGTATTTTTTGTATGGGTCTTCATCTTTGGGAACCTTATAGTTGAGATATGCATAAGTCCCCCAAAGTCCACCACCAACTTTAGGGTTAATATTGAACTCAACAACTGCAGACTCTAAAGCCGCAAGTGTTTATAGATATGGCTGACTTCGCCAAACGTACTCCAAATGATTGTTTCGAAGCCATGCTGGCGCTCAAAGTAATGAATCAATACGCCTCAGTAACTCTCGGCTTAATTTGCAGGAAGCTGAACTTCTTTCAAGAATGTACGATTTCGATGACGTCTTCAATAAAGAACTAAAGACGGTAAAAAATCTGGCCATTTTTCTCAGAGAGAAAACGGGACTTGACCGACTCTGTGTACACCCCAAAGAATATGCTGTTTCAGCCGATAAAACCGGTTGTCATGCGGCTTCAGCCCCACACACTGCCACACCTAAGATTTCCACAGGTGCCGGCGATCACTTTAACGCCGGATACTTCACTGGTCTGTTAATTGGTTTGGAGCAAAAACTGGCTTTGCAACTAGGAGTCTTAAACAGCGGTTACTACGTGCGCACAGCAATGTCACACTCTCTCAATACAATCCTTGAATTTGCACAGTTATGTAGTGAAGGTAAAGCCGAAGAAATTTGTTGAGATGCCCTCTCAGTAGCTCCGCTCACCGATGTGGCATTTCAAGACGAATCTAGCTAAATCGAGTTCA
Organism: Lentisphaerales bacterium; assembly: GCA_022446985.1. Classification (GTDB taxonomy): domain Bacteria; phylum Verrucomicrobiota; class Lentisphaeria; order Lentisphaerales; family Lentisphaeraceae; genus JAKVBD01. The sequence goes on along the minus strand of JAKVBD010000110.1, from coordinate 13,937 downwards.
TTACCCTGAACTTCAGAGGCAAAGCCTAACCGGCAATAATAAGGTTGGCCGCCGCTTTAAGATTGGCAGTCTGCTGCCATCTTATATCTTCTTTGGAATAGAAGATTTTTCCCTTCCATTTAAAACCGACATAAAGGCCATCTGCATAGGTTAATTCATAAGGTACATTTTCATTTTTGACCAGTTTCCAGCTCGAGCCATTTTGAGAAAAAATAAGTTCCTCCAAGACCTACACCGACAAACTGCTTACTAACGAATATCATCCTGTTAATATGCTCGCCTTCTTCACCGGCGATGACTTTTGACCAGGTCTTGCCATCTTTGAAAAACATACGTGAACCGTGTAATCCGCCACCGACAGAAATAGAGGCGATGGCAGTATCCCACGGGCTAAAATCTCTTTTAAAATTTAGATTTGAATCTTACCTTCCATATATTTCACCGCAGTTCCGGATATAAGAACACGGTCACCTACTAGCTGACACCTTAGCTTTCCTCTCCTTACCGAAATCTGGCTGGCGCACAGGTTTGTTTGATTTAATCTTTCTGCCCTATAGGGTGCTAATAGTGTGTGAGCGGAGCCTGTCACCGGGTCTTCCGGAATTCCATAGCGAGGAGCAAAGAATCTCGAGACAAAATCACCTTCAGTCGTAGGGGCGGCAACAATCACATCTCGAAGGTCAAGTTGGCTTAACTGATGAAAATCCGGGCTTATCTTTTTAACATCATCCTCGCAGTCAAAAACGGCGAGGTAGTCTTTGTTTTATAACAGGCTACCGGAACTTTTCCCAATCCTTCAATGAAAGCTGCCGGGACGTCACAGGCTTCTGGCTTTTATACAGGAAAATCAAGGGTCAGTAAGTCCCCGTCCTGACTGACAAGGCACCTGATAAGGATTGAAAGTTAATAGAAGGCTCGTTATTTCCAATAATATTTAATAAGACATACGCTGAAGCCAAAGTTCCATGGCCGCAAAGATTAACTTCTTTATTCGGTGTAAACCAACGGATATAATAACCATCGCCAGCAGGAACAAAAAAAGCCGTCTCTGGCAGGTTATTTTCTACAGCAATATTCTGCATGGTCCTCTCAGCAAGCCATTCATCCAGTGGAACTACTGCTTCCAGGTTGCCGTCAAATACTTTTTCAGCGAAGGCATCAATCTGATAAATTGTTAATTCCATTGTCAGGACCTTATGATTGTTTACTATAGCTATTTATTCTTTGTCTGTGCTTGAACGTATAAAGAAGCAAGACAAAGAAAAATTAGTAATAATCTATGGTTCATTAAGCCGTTCTCCGCGGGCTATTTGAGTATTTAATAGCTTTTGAAATGAATATACCACGGTTAACTAATCAAGAATACAAAGCCGGCACCTACTAAGAGCAAGTGCCGGTTGGTTTTGTGCGGTAAGAAAAACTTACTCGATGAGATCCAAGCCTTCTTCCTCAACTGCTACGTCTTTCTTTTCTCCATTGGCAACTTTACCACCAATGGCACCCTTTGTTGAAGGAAGGTAACGGTAATAAACGGTTAACATCAGGGCACATAAAGTAGTTGCATAAACACGCTCTGTTGTGACATCTCCTTTACCACCATGGTAATCCCCTGGATATTCCCAGTAGCCTTCTTGATTCTGATTGGCGGTTAATTCACGTTGAAATCTTTTGTTCCAGGACTTCCAGGGGTTGCCTCCATGTTGAAACATGGCCTGTGTCGCATAGTACCAACCATAAAGTGATTCTTTTGGAGGATTTGCGTAACTTAAGTTTTCATAATCCTTTGTAGCGATTGACTCTAGTTCATCTTTTATCTCAGGAGTTTTGCCTTCGCCAAAAAGCTGTAAGCAAAGGACACCAACTGCACGCATGGTGTGTTTACCACCTTTGCCAGCCTGGCCATCTTTATTGGCGTATGGGAAACCTTTACCACCATCGTCAGAGGCACCTTCTTTTTTAAGCCATTCAATAGATTTGTAGATAGCATTTTGCAAACCTTTTTCTTCACAGCCCGCGCCATAGGCAGCTTTCATGGCCTGATAATTCCAACCAGCAAGAGATAAATCTTCACGACCGTCATCTTTAAAGCCGTAGTTATAACAACCACCCGCCTGTTGCCCATCGATAACTTTGCGAATTGTTTGATTCATCGCCTCTTCAAGAAGAGAGACTCCGGTCATGGCATAAGCTTCTGCGAGTGCATAGGCTTTGATTGCATTGGCGTAACCATTGCCGACAATTCTCTTGTGATCATCACTGGCAAGCCATTCCATTGCCTTTTTTACAGTCATACCAAACTGTCTCGAAGTTTGTGTCTCGCCATGAGCCAGAAAAGTCAGTAACGCTAAGCCGGTATAGGCTGATTGATTTTTATTTCCCCAGGAACCATCCGGATTTTGGACTTTTGCCAACCACCAGAGGGCTTTCAGTAAGCTACTTTGACCTGCTCTAGTTCCGCCAAACTTAGAAACTGCACTGGCTCTTCCTGCTGCACTGCGTCCCCCAAATACGTTAGGTGACGCAAAGGCTGAAGGAGATACGGTAACATCGGAAACAGCCTCGACTGTAGAGTCGTCGTCTGTCGATGGCGCTTCATCGTTAACATCTTCCAAAGCCGCATCGTCGGCCTCGGCATTTTCTATAGCTACTGTGGTCAATACCGGATCTGTTACATCTTCTTGTGGTTCTTCAATAGGTTCAGGCTCTTCTACCGGAGGTGGCTCTTCAATTTGAACTTCCTCTACCTCTTCCATCTTGACTTCTATCTCTGGGACTTCTTCTTTATATTTGTCCGTAATCAGGATAGCCAAAATAATAATCAGACCGACGTGGAATATCGTTGAAATTACCGGCCCGATTAATGACTCAATAAGCCTTTTGCGTCTGTACTCTTCCTGAATAAGCATGATGTCTTCTTCTGCAAGTAAAGACTCTTCATTTTCATATTCATCATATTCTTCGTAATTATCCATACCATTGCACTCATTTTTTTTTTCGTATTGCATAGAGAATATCTAGAGCATCATAAATCCCACGATGATGTGAAGAGTTTATGGAATAAATAATTATTGAATTGTAAAAGTGAACTAATCCACTGCCTTAGGTAGTGGTAAGCCCCAGTCTTTGGTATCTGTGATACTGACAAAGAAGCTGATTCCGGATTTGATGATGATGGAGTTTTCTCCTTTCTTAAGATCTACGGGCAATCTGTACAGGCCGATATGCCTACCATTGGCATATATTCCCTGGAACTCTCCTACTCTTTGACCATTCAGATAAACCTCTTTGACATCTCCACCGATATTCAGGAATGCCTTTCTCTCGGCTTCAGAGTGAACGGTTGACTTGGCAATAGTCTTTTGCCAATGATGGTTAAGACCGACTGAGACACCCAGGCTTCGTGCCTGGAATTGGTAGCCTTGATACGGCAGCAATGCCTTTTTATCTGCTGAGCTTAACTGAGAAAGTGGCAAAGACATTTGCTGCCAATTTCTTTCTCCTAGATTCATGAGATCAGGTGTAGGGTCGCGCTTAGCGGTGTATTTAAAGTATTGCCAATTTTTAACTAATCCCTTTGCCGTTCTCAAACGAAGTTTCTCCGGTACTTGTAACTGTGGGAATCCGAATGATTGCAAGACAGCTTTAGCCATAACTTTACTGCCTTCATAACTTATGAAAGTCTCGCCAAAATTCACCAGTTTTGTATGAGCTCCTCGTTTCTCAAGTTCATTGTAGATTGAATCAGCTTCTGCCAGGCGATAGCCTCTTGTCCTAGCCAGTTCTCTCACAACTTTATTATAAGCATCGAGCAGTTCTACACATTTTTGATCGCTGGTTACCTGATAAAACGGGATAAGAATGATCGGCTCAATATTATTTTCTTCGAGCTTATCGCACATTCTTTTGATGTAGCCACTGTATTCATCAACAGGTATGCGATACTGTTCCTTCTCTCCGACACTACCGGCTATTTCTGCACCAAAAGCCAGGACTGCATGGGTCGGATTCATATCCAAAACCAAATCTTTAAATTCATCATCTTCAAAAATTAAGCGACAAGTCATCCCGGCATTGATCAGCTTAGGTAATTTATCTGGATTAGCATCGTAGATCGATTGGTTCACCATGTGAATATAAGTTTCAAAATCGGTGTTTCGATCGCCAAGGAAAACGACTCTTGAACCTTCAGGTAAAGGAGAATAGTTTTGATAAGTACTATTCGGCAGACCATCATTCTTAGCTTCAATCTTTTTAAAGTTGACTAAGTCGCCATAAATAGAGTTGATTGTTCCTTCTTCATTCTTGTTAAAGGGAATGATATTTCCGCCATTATTTGGTCTGGCAATAACCGTTCCGTCTATGACTCTTACTTTGGAAGCTCTATCCTCAACAGAAACCTCAAATTTGGTTCCGATATCAACAAAATCGGAAGCATTTGTTTCTAGGCGAAAGCCCATGGCAGAGTCTGGTGCGTCGATGGTTACTGAACCTTCAAGTAGTTTGGCTCTCAGGCTGGAAATTAGCTGCAGTTTAACTTTTCCTGACATTTCCAGTGTTGCGCCGCTATCTAAATGCAAGGTGGCTTTCCCTGAATCCATTTCGATAATTTCCGGTCCGATGCGGCCCTGTTCTAATTTGTGCTTTAGAACAGTATCTGAAGAAGCTGTAAACTCGCCTATTGATACGTCTGGCGCACTGGTTGTATAAAACGCGATAAATGAAATGGTTATAACTGCGGCAAAGGCGACAAGATTCCACAGTGGGAATTTAACAGAATCTTTACTTTCGGTAATAGTATGAGGTGTTTCAGTAGGAGCTAAATCATCCATCGCCACGGCATTTTCGGCATATGACCAATGCAGGGAATCGACCATCTGCGTAAACTCAAGATAAGTTAAACGAGCTTCTTTGCTGCCTTTTAAAATACTTTGGAGTTCATCTTCATCTGCTTCGGTGAGAGTATCGTCAGCAAAGCTATCCAGAAGCTGTTGTAGCCTCTTTTCGTCGTAGTCTTTATTATTCTCTATCATGCAGTTACCGTTTTTTCTTTTATACACTTCATAAGAACATGGCGAATGCGACGCAGTGTTTCAGAGACAGCCTTTGGTGGTTTGCCCAGCTCTTCAGCCATGGCATTTACAGACACTCCAGGAGTGTAGCGCTTAGCGACCAACTGTCGACGTTCTTGAGGCAAAGCCTGTAAGCATGTCGAAAGAGCTTCATGGCGGGCATCCAGATAATCAGCTTTTGCCAGACTCTCCTCAGCCAGGGCTTCAATCAGATCAGAGTCAAACCACTCGCGTTCACTCAGCTTATACTTCTTCTTGCGATAAGCCATAACCTGCAGTTGCGCTACTTTGTAAGCCCAGGCTCTGAAATTGGTTCCCGGAGTATAAGTTTCAGCACGACGCCAGAGGACATAGTTGGTTTCCTGCAGGACATCTTCGGTATCTTCCCGATGCCTAACTAAAGAAAATATGTAGGCATGCAACTGTCTTTGAATACCGGCAATATTCGCGACAAACTCCGCCTGATGCTCCTCTCCATACTTATCTTCAAAACCACTCATAAATCATCCTCTGAAACTCACACTTAAAACAATACACATAGCGACTACCAGTCGTTCTTATTTGTGTGCATAAAGGTTCGTAACGCAATCCCACGGCCATTTTTCAAAAAAAATCTTATTTTCTTACCTTAAACAAAGAAATCTGATAAGGAATTGAAGTTAAGAATTTTTATAAGCTCACAAATGTCCATGAACATTTTCCGTGCTCAAAAGCAAAAAAACGCCAATTAAAGGCGTTTCATGAACATTCCACTCACTCACGCACTGGCCAAAACTTCCATATTGAGCACAAATCCATTCACTCACTCACTCACCCATATGGACAAATTAGGTGCATATTTGTAAATTATTGTGCACCTAATTATATCTCCATAATGTCCTTCTCATGGTGTTTTAATGGGTTCATTGAAAACATACGATGCACTTCAGTTTATGTCCATGAATACAGAAGTAAGCAATTCAAAATGTCCATGGACCATAAGAACCAGGCACAAAAAAGCCCATAGCGGAAAAACTCTGGGCTTTAAATCAATTATTGTTTTATTAGTATAACGTCCAAGATAACCTATAGCAGTAGAGAGCGCAGCGAATGGATGCTATTAGGTTGATCCGTTTGTTATGCTTCCTTCATGTTCCTTTGAGATGGGTAAATAGTGGATGCTTGGATGCTCTTTTGTCGAACGTTAACACTGACTCACACCCCGCTTCTTTAGCAGTATTCGCAATTAGTAGGTCAGACAGATCATACTTTGTGTTTATAGAATCCTGCAAAGACTTTTGAATTGAGTTTAGATTTTCGAATGTAAATATCGGCATGAGTATCATTTGGTCAAGAGAACCTACAATGTCTTCTCTTGAAATCTTATAAGCTGAATCCAAAACCCAGATCAGTTCTAAGACTACCAATACAGGAACGTGTAATGAACTTTTTTGTTCCTCAACTTCTTTAAGAATGTTATATACAGTTTTAGATTGTTTGGGATCATCCCCAACTAAAAATCTGACTAAGAAATTAGTATCTACTGCGGTCATTTATGCTTACTTTTAATTTTGTTAGAAATAGCTTGATTCATTTCATCGACACTCAACACTTTTTGGTTAGGTCTTTTTAGGATACCAAAGAGATCATCAACCTTTTTAGATAGGGGTCTAATGATCGCTTCACCTTCTTTAATAATGATTTCAATTTTATCGCCAGTATTTAAGTGAAGAGAGTCTCTGATGCTTTTGGGTATTGTTACTTGCCCTTTAGTTGTAATTTTTGCTAATGCCATTTTCTTACCTTTTTAAAATTCCTTACTTTACGGTAAGTCTATTTTTGAGCATTGTCAATTTAATTATGCATAACGTCTTAAGTAACCTATAGCTGGAGTGAGCGAAGCGAATGGAAGCTATTAGCTTTCGCCCTTGTCTTCGCCAAGTGACCGTGAGGTTTGAAACTCCCATCGGTACTGAATTTGTGACTTACTCCGTATCTGATCTAAAATATGAAAAGGATTTAAAGCTAAAACCCTCTTAGAATTCATTCCTTAACCTGCTTAAACAACCAATCCAGAACTTTGTCGTTGTTATAAGTCGGTGTGAAGGAATCGTGGCCGGTATTTGGATACTCTGTATATTTAACATTTGCCTGAACCTTCTGAAGTGCCGCAAACATATCGCGCGAACGCTTGGTTTTTACGACAAAGTCAGAATCACCATGAAATATCCAGATAGGTAAATTCTTTAATTTTATAGCTTGTGCAGTATCTCCACCGCCACAAATAGGAATGGCAGCAGCAAACATCTCTGCTTCTCTTTGAATAATATCCCAGCAACCAAAACCTCCAAGAGAAAGGCCTGTAACATATACCCTATTCGAATCGACGGATAAATTTTGAATCAGGCTTTTCATCAAAGCAATGGTTAGAGTCATTGTCGGATTGGGCTTCTCTGGCATGGTGTGACTATCTTCATACCAAGGAGTCTCTACCCACCTTTCACCGGAAGGGCACTGTGGAGAAACTATTATTGCGTTTAATTTATTTTTCTTAATGTAGCGTTTAAGCTCCATTGGCCCACGACTTTCTTTCAACTGGGCTTTATTATCACTGCCTCGCAGGCTCGAACCGTGAAGAGTTAGAATCAAGGAATACTTTTTATTTTCTGAGTAATCGGCAGGTTTAAAAATACGGTATTTTAAAGAGGAGTCAGCCTGGTTAAATTCTGCAAAAGCAAAATCTCTTTCATCTGCTTGTAGAGACGACAAGAAGAAAATGGTGATTAGATAAATGTAGATTTTCATGGACTTAATTTTTTAAGCCTAAACTAAAACCTTTGTTGATATCTGTCACTGGCAAGTGAAAGAACTTTGGAAGACTTTCCCCCAAAGCTCTTTTGAAGATTACTTTTTCAATTGAAGTTTTTGGCCGTCCGCCTGCAAATTTGGATTAAGAATCAGGTTTGATTTATCTGCACTTTCTTCTGGTGGAGTAGAAACCTTTGGAGGAGTCATACCGCCACCCGGAGGTGTTAATCCACCTATTGGAGGTGTTGAAGGTGCAAGTAAATCTTTATCCAAACTGGTTGTTGAACCTTTTAGATTGAGGGCAATCTTTTTACGCCCGGCCAATTTATTTTTCTCTGCATCAGTAGTTTCTACACTTATATCGACATCGACCTTAGTTCGATCAATCGGTGGTCTTGTAATTAGCTGAGGTGCCATATTGCCTTTTGGACCAACTGGGATCTGTTGGCTTTCAGGTTTTGGCATACTCTGATGAGCGTCAATAGCATTTTGAATGACAATATCAGCCATTGATTGTTTTTTATTACCAAGGATTTTATCGTGTACCTTTTTATTAAAAGAAACAAAACCAAGAAGACAAATGGCCGCTATAGCTAAAGCAATGATTAGCGTAGAAGAGTCACTTTCTTCTGCTATTTCACTTTGATTATTAATTGCATCTCGCTTAGCTTTGATAGCTGCTGCTGCTTCAGCTTTTTCTTTTAGAATTCTTGCTTGTTTTTCGGCTTTTTCTTTTTCTTTAGCAGCAATTTGATCCTTCAATATCTGCTCTTGCTTAGCTTCAGACAGTTCAAAAGCTGCTTGTTTAGCTTCTGTTATAGCGATCAAAGAGTCACTGGTTAGTTCTTTTTCAATCTCACCTCTTAAGTCTAGAAAATCTGCGGTAAAATCTTTCTTCGCCTGACTCAGAGATTCTGATTTGCGACTATAATCCAGCGAAACTTTTTCAAAGTCTTCAAGAACTGTTTTTTTAAGTGAAGCTACCTTTACTTGAATCTCTTGTGAAACAACTTCTACATGTGGCTTCCAGGTACCAAGATTTAGGACATACCCCTTGGCTTCGTTCGCTGTAACTAACTTATCTACTTCACTCTGAATATTGTCGTTATAATACTGTTGACGTTTAACTTTCCTCTCTAAAACCTTTTCCTCTACAAACGTTGCTCTTTGCTTTAAAGTTTCAGTTTTAGACATAGCCAATCTTTCAATTCGATCTACGATATCATTTATCGAAATAGTACTAAAACCTATTTTCACACGCTGTGTATCCATAGAACGAATTGGTCCGGATGCTGTTAAGACTCTGTTAGGTGTTGGAGCATAGCGAAGTTTAACATTATCTCCTACTTTGTAGTAGGTGTACTTCTGATCAGCTTCTTTCTTCAGAGTCGCAATATTTAAGTCTGGAAATTCATCTTCTGCTTTTACTGTTAATGATTCAGCGGCATGTATTTTAACATCTTTAATGACGCCAACCTGAGTGGACTTAACAGCCTTAAGATTCAATTTATTTAGAGCATCGATAAAATCATCAGATACTTTCTGTAGATTGGGAATATTCGCTGCAGATAAAGTTTGGGCATTTTTGGCATTCTTAGTGGCTTCTGCCTTCAGGGTCTCAGCAGCTTCAATTAGAGGTTTGAGGATTTCTTTTCTTTTCTTTTTAAAATCCTCTTTGAGCTCTTCTTTGATATCACTCAAAGTTGATTTGATTTGTTCTTCGCTTGGACCTTCAAATTTCGTAAGCACCTCTGTGAAGCGAGCCTTATATATTTTTTAAAACTCAGCGTTTTTACCTGATAGAGAAAATTTAAAATCAGTATTTTTTAAGGAGTTATACTGATCCAAGACCGGTTTTACAGAAGTTAAACTCAAGATCTTTTGAAGATCTATCAGAGAAAGCTTTTCAACTTCTTGCTTAATGGCCTTATTCAATGATTCTGAATATTTAGAATAAACTGCGGCATCCTGAGCTAAAACAGACAGCGTACCACAAGACAATAAAAACATGACGAGATAGACACTACGAAAATAATACATCGTATACCCTTTAAAAATAATTGTAGCATAATCGAAACTCTTCCCTTTCTCGACAATGCCGTGACATAAACCATAATCTTCTCTAACCACAGCCCACACAAATGCGATTAGAGAAACAAATAAAAGCAACATCCTACACCAGAAAACAGCTCTATCAAAAAAGGTTTTTGCATTTTACAAAAATTGTGAATCACCATGGGGTACTGATATAAAAAAAAGGCCGGAATTTTCATTCCGGCCTAAAAATTATTTTTTGATTAGAGCTTTGATAGCAGCTTTCTTTCTTTCAAGATATCTTTTTCTCTTAGCTCTTTTTACTCTTGGTCTAAGTTGCTGACCCATAGTTAAACTCCATGAAGTTGAATGTTTAAAATTTTCGAGTGCGCTTACACTAATGCTAATTTATTGTATTTCCACTCTCGTTCAGGCTAAATAAGGACGCTTTTTATGCAAAATACCCACAAACATTGTCACTTCTTCAAATAGACTCTCTTGAATTCAACTTATAAGTGCAACACCTATTCTTTTTGTTAAATCAATCCCAGTTAATTTTTGGAATACTTCATATGGTGTTTTAAATCCTAAGACTTTTCTTGGTCTACTGTTAAGTTTATTTACGGCAATTTCCACTTCTTTGTTGCTAACTTTATCTAAGCACATACTTTTTGGGTACTCCGGGACAAGGCTTCTGGGGTGTTTCATATGAAGGTAATCACCTATCAATGAACTTTGTCATCAATGGCGAAGAGCTGATCAGTGCAACACCTCTTGTGTATGGTATTAATCCGGCAAAAGTAGTTAACACTGGTGGAACGGAGTTTAAACGCGGCTTTAGGCTTCTTGCAAAGCAGGAAGATATAGCACTTAAGCTATTCCATACTTTAGACACAGGTCAAAAGAAAGTCGCTCTTATCACCACTAGTGCTCCTCCTACAATGAAAGGCTACAATGCCAATCCTGGACCTCGCCAGAAAATCGGCCTTTCTAATAAAAATTTAAATGCCAATCAGAAAGAGATGTTAATTAAACCCTTACATACCTTTACCGAAAATGCCGATAAAGGCTTTGCTGAAGAGTCAAACTATGAGTTCAAGGCTGAGTTCGATGAGATGTATTTTGCCTGGTATGGGACCGGAGAATTAAATAAAGCACACTCTTTCAGAATTGAAGGCCCTGAGACTTACATCATTTTCCACAACTTTCAAAAAGACTCCCCAGGAAATATCAATCACATTCACTTCTTTAGGAGAAACAGAACTAAAGATTTTGGCTATAACATTAAGAAATAAGCTTAATTTGTAGTAAATTCTTCCATTCGTATGGAGTTTACCTTATAATTGTCTATAGAAGCAAGTTAGTAAAGGTAGGCTCCCATGACACCCAATTTAAGCTATTTAAATATCACTCCTTCTTCCATTCACTACAATCCTTCTTACGACGAACTTTTTCACGATGAAGTCGAAAAGCATGAAGGAATCGTCACTGCCAATGGAACCTTTGCTGTCGATACCGGAAAATTTACGGGTCGTTCTCCTAAAGATAAATTCTTTGTTGTTGAAGAAACTTCACAAGACAATATTTGGTGGGGGCCTGTAAATCAAAAAGCCAGCAATGAAGTATTTCAAGAACTCAAAGCCAAAGTCGAAAAACACCTAAATGGCAAAGAACTCTATGTGACGGATGCCTACTGTGGAGCCAGTCTCAAAAGCCGTTTAAATGTTCGTGTCGTTTGCCAATTCGCCTGGCAAGCTCACTTTTGCAAAAACATGTTTATACGCCCCGAAGAAAAAGAATTAGCTAACTTCTTGCCTGACTTCACCATATTAAATGCCTGCCAGGTGGTCGATGAAAAATGGCAGGACCACCACCTCAATTCGGAAGTCTTTGTGATCTTCAACATGGCTGAAAAGCTGGCCATTATTGGTGGTACCTACTATGGCGGCGAGATGAAGAAGGGTATCTTTTCAGTCATGAACTACCTCCTTCCTTTAAATGGAATACTGGCGATGCACTGCTCTGCTAATAAAGGAACTGATGGTCAGACTACACTCTTCTTCGGCCTTAGCGGAACAGGCAAAACCACCCTCTCCTCAGATTTAGAAAAAGACTTAATTGGTGATGATGAACACGGCTGGGATGATGAAGGTATCTTTAATTTTGAGGGAGGTTGCTATGCTAAGACAATTGATCTGAATCCAGAACAAGAACCCGAAATTTACAATGCTATCAAAAGAGATGCTCTATTAGAAAACGTCGCAATTGATCCAATTTCTAAAGAAGTTGACTATAGCAATTGCAGCAAAACTCAAAACACCCGTGTCAGTTACCCTATTTACCATATTGAACATATAGTCCCTGATAGTCAGGGTCCTCATCCGAGTTCTGTTATTTTCCTGACCTGTGATGCCTTTGGCGTCTTGCCTCCGGTGAGTAAACTCACAAAAGAACAGGCCATGTATTACTTCCTAAGTGGATACACTGCTAAAGTCGCAGGTACTGAACGCGGCGTTAAAGAACCTCAAGCTACATTTTCGCCCTGCTTTGGCGGTCCATTCCTAACTCTCCACCCAACTAAATATGCCGAACTTCTTGGCCAAAAAATAGACACTCATAAAGTCCCTGTGTATTTAATTAATACAGGCTGGACTGGTGGTCCATATGGTGTGGGCGAAAGAATAAACCTGCCGGCAACAAGAGCCATCGTCCATGCTATACAAGACGGCACTATAGAAGACGCCAGCTTCACCAAGCTCCCAGTTTTCGACTTAGGAATTCCAGATTTCATAAAAAATGTCGATTCTAAACTCCTTAACCCGCAAAATTCCTGGGAAAACCCAGTTGCCTATCTTGAGAAATCTAAAGAACTGGCGAAAATGTTTATAGATAACTTTCACCAATATGAGCATGGTGACTTCGATTACCATAAGTATGGACCACTTTTATAAGACTGGAATTCTTATTCAAGTTTTTGCTTATGCTCTATTTTACTATTAAAATTAGAGCCCTCAGCTATGGAAAACATTCTGACACTGCCATCAATATACAAGCCTGGTGTTTTAGTGTCGTTGACATACCAATAAGCCGCTGCTTTGCGATGATCTTTTAAGCTGGTAAATTTCAATTCAGGATTGCTAGGATATTGAATAGGCGCCATCATTGGTTCTATTTCCCCTGGTTGTGTATCAATGCGTTTGTGTTCGCCTTTAAAATATTTATTGAGGCCATAATCACTACGCCCCATTCCATCTTCAGCAATTTTCCCACGTCTATCTGTTATAATAGGACTATACATAACTTTAGTATAAGTAGAGTTAGCCATAAACTGTTTTAGAGCCCTGTTAGGAAAGCCATCTTCACTCATGTGAGGGTAGATCTTATAAGGCCAATGCTTGTCACCTTGAGTTGTAGCTCTGGGTACATAAGAATCGTTTTCACCAGCATAATTAGTAAAGCCAATGTAGATTTGTTTCAAATTATTTTTGCAGACAGCTTCAATAGTACGAGTCCGAGCCTGACTTAGAGCAGGAAATAATATTGAGGCAAGAATACCAATAATCGCAATAACGACTAAAAGCTCAATTAGAGTAAAATATTTATTTTTTAACATACACTTACCATCCATTATATATAATATAAACTCAAACCGGTAAATTTTGTAAGACCTTAACAAAAAATCTATTATTCCAAGCAATTTTTATCCCAGATCATGCCATTTATACTTAATCACTCCTCGATTACCATAAATGTGGAGCACTTTTATAAGACTGGAATTCTTATTCAAGTTTTCCTTTTTGTTTCATTTTACCATCAAAGCTCGAGCCCTCAGCTATGGAAAACATTCTGACACTGCTATTGATATACAAACCTGGTGTCTTAGTGTCATTGACATACCAATAAGCTGCTGCTTTGGGATGCTCTCTTAAGTCAGTGTGCCATATTTCAGGATTTTCAGACCTTTGAATAGGCACCATCATTGGTTCTATTTTTCCTGGTTGTGTATCAATGCGATTGTGTTTATTATCATGATTAAAATATTTATTG
>JAKVBD010000011.1 GCA_022446985.1 Lentisphaerales bacterium | reverse complement strand
AAGTATTTACACCCTTTCAGGCTTCTGATTTGACTCAACTTTAATCAATTTTCGGAAAAATATCGGCAATTTAACGGATGATATTACCTTTTAGCTGTACCTGGTACTGACTACCCAACTTCCCTCTAAATTTTTATTTGTTAGACATATTAATTACATCTACTAATTTCTTTAACTCTGGCTGACTATTTATGTAATTCTCAAGGAGTATTGTACCTTTAAATGGCTTGCCATCCCTTACTCCATTTGAGTACTTTATAATAAATTCCGCGTAATTCGTATCTATAACCCTAACATCAGTTAGCGCAGAATCATTGTCCCCTAGTAAGAAGTAACCATCCCAAGGTTGATCATTTTTATATGTTCCTAGTGCGATTATAGACGGTCGAAGCATGTCTTGCTTTTTGATAGACCAACCAGACTTCTCATTTTTGTTATTATATTCATGGTAGGACATAACATTACCCGAGGCATAATAGATCAGTTCACCTTTTAACTTAGGTATTATTTCTTTAGGCTTTGAACATGAAATACCATTGAATAAAAGAGCTACAATTATTAATATTAAAAGTTTATTCATCAGTTACTACTTTTCCCTAATATTTTAATTTTTTTATCGCCATTTTTTAGAATTGCATTGGTTTTGACACTTGTAATCTTATAATCATTGCCTAATTCCAAAATATAGCCAACTCTTGTATTGAATTCCCCAGCTCTACTCCTTTGTGTATTCGCACTAGTCCAACCCCATATTGGGTCGAAATCAAAGTCATCTCTAAAATTGACTGTTCCCTCCCAAGTCCATTTATCTCCGCCAGCAGAACAAATTTTACCCTCATAGTCAACATAGTAAGATGAAATAGCGTTAGTACTAGTAACCCAAGATGACGTACCAGAGTAATTTATCTTTTTCCCTACGTTATCTTTTGCTACTTGAAGCCATCTTTTCCACTCAAAACTTACGCCATTACCTCTACTTCTAGTGTCGATATGGTCATATCGAATATCTATATTTCCATTCCTATTATTATTACCATTTACAGTCTTCATTTCTGCAATTGTTAATTCATAACCAGACCCAAACCAATTATCCAAATAGTGATC
Source organism: Lentisphaerales bacterium (assembly GCA_022446985.1). Taxonomy (GTDB): domain Bacteria; phylum Verrucomicrobiota; class Lentisphaeria; order Lentisphaerales; family Lentisphaeraceae; genus JAKVBD01. The sequence continues at coordinate 105,543 of JAKVBD010000011.1, read as the reverse complement.
AAATAATCTTTTTGATAGTTTATTACTTGCATGCTTGTGCAATTCTACTCTAAGAATACTTTTCATTAAAAACTTAACAGTAGGGTTACCGAACTTTATTATTCGAACTTGCCATTTATACAGATCGATTTGAGATTTTGGGAGAGTTTCCAATGGAGTATTTCTAATCTTCTTTATTATTCCATCAATCATCCCACCTTGAGGGTCAACGAGATATGATTCGTAAGCAAATAAGACATGATTTTCATTTCCCGCTAAGTTTCTTCGGCCTCCTGTAAAACCATTGGCCATGTTGTTTGAAACAGAAACATAAGGATTAATACCTCCAATTAGTCCCATCGGATCACGATTCAACCATCTACCGTGCACCGCATCATAATACCTGAAACCATAGTAAACCAAGCCTGTCTCTTCATCAGTATACTTAGTATTGAACTGATAAGGATTCTCAACAGCCTCACTCTTAGCTATAACCTGACCAAAGGGCCCATACTCATAACTATTAGCAACACCCAAAGTCCCATCATCCTTGCTATGCAGGACATTAACGACGTTACCACCAGCATCACTTACCATATGGAACTTGTTGGACTCGCCATTTTCATCAAAGGATTCCATACCGACAAGTGCACCGATACCACCGACTTCCTGACGAGTACCTGCAGGGTCTAAGCCCCAAGTGTACTTGCGGATAAGCTTTTGTTGACCGTCTTTCACATCGATTTCAGCTGAGACAAGGTTACCGTCGTAGATATAGGCGATGTGCTTGGTGACTGTGCGGTTGGTACGGACAATCTTCTCTCCGCGGAAGCCGCGTTATGCGAGGTAGCAAAAATCGCCTATAAGGGGTTTTTGAGGTTTAGCAGACAACGAGATGCATGTCAGCATGAAGAATGATGTTATGGCCCTGAGTATATTCATAAAGCCAAGCTACACTTTGCTGCAGCTTTTACGCTTGCCCTTAGCAACTAAAGTTGCATAAAGACTAGTAAGGTACTAATATAGTATCAATAAGGAACTATAGGAGTGACGACATAATGGTAGCAAATAAAGTACAAGCTAAGACTTACATTGATGCAGATACTAAGACGAAGTTTGAAGAGTTAGCACAGGAGCATGGCTTTGACTCTGTCGCCTCAGTACTGAGAGTATATATGAAGACTTGCGTTCTGCAGCACTCCCTAAACTTGAACCTGACCAACCAAGGTGTTGTGACTAACCCTGAAGTTATCGAAGCCATCAATCAAGCTGAAGCTGGACGAGTAACGAGAAGAGAATTACCAGATGTTTAAAGGCTTTACTGATAAAGCATGGGATGATATTAACTACTGGATCAAAAACGATAAGAAGCTTTACAGACGTATTCAACGACTTATTGCGGATATTGAGCGTGATCCATTTGACGGTATCGGCGAACCAGAAGGGCTTAAGCATGACTGGTCTGGATGGTGGTCAAGACGTATCGATCAAGAGCATCGCCTTGTCTACAAGATCAGAGATATGAGTGACCATGAGAAGGAACTTGTCATTGCTTCAGCAAGGGGACATTACTAAGTTCTTCAACCCTCGGATGAAACTTCCTGTGACTCTTCACTAAATCACTGGCATTCAACTTCACATACTTGCTGATCTGGTCGAATGACTCATGACCCAGCATATCCTTAAGGTGTATCAAGTTGATACCTTCTTTCTCGTCTCCAGCTCTGATAAGCGATGTAGCAAAAGAGCGCCTTATTGAGTGCGGAGTGATACCAGTAAACCCAGTCTTTTTAGCGACTTTCCGAAAGGAGTATTTTTTATTTCTCCGTCAACTTCTTTAAATTTTAGCTACACCGGCTACCCGATATTAAACCTTTAATTTGTGAACAAAATTGACTTCACCATAATAATAATTCTAAAAATCTGCAAGCCATTCCATATGTACTTTTTACATCTTATTACCACTTGTAAATCTTAAGAAGAAAGACTGGTACAGTTAACTTTCAAACTTTACCTGATACTCTTAACTTGATAAAAAACGTGTAGAGCTTTTCGGCTTTGTCTGTCGCGTGTTTCATTGTATAGAAAATGCCCATAAAGCCAAAAATTATGAATGGCAGATTGGAGAAGACATCCCAACTATTGTTGCATAGTAAAAGGTGCCTGATATCGGTAAAATTATGCGAGGCTTCATCTTGTGGTAAAGTCGGAGTCAGCCAAAATAAAAGTATGTTGATTCCAATGAGAATAATTGTATTTTTATTAGTCATGGAAGAAAGTCCCAAAGGAGTGGAGGTTCGTACTTGTCGGCAATGGCTTTTGAGGGAATAAGGGTACCGTTGATGTTCAGTTTATAGAGAGATTGGATTTTACTTAAGGCTGTTAAAGTTCTGCTGTTAATCGATTCATTTTGAGGTAAGCTGAGAATTTCCAATGTGGGAAAGCCGGTCAGATTAGTGAAGGTTTCATTGTTAAGTTTTGTGGCCGTAGAAAGGTCTAGGGCCATGAGTTGGGGCAGAGTTGACCACTCTTGCAAAATAGTGTTAGTCAATAAGTTAAAGTTGGCGCTAAGCTTTTGCAGTTTTGGCAGCTTACCAATAGATTTTAAGGTATCTTCAGAGAGTTCAGATTCACACTTTAGATAACTTAAGTGATCTAAGGCAGGAAAGGTTCCATTGACTTTTATATGAGGGCCAATGATTAGCTCGCGAAGATTTGAGTTTTCCTGAAAGTTTCTAAGAGATATGGATCCATGACCGGTAATGGTAAGCTTACGGGGGAGACTGTCGGTTAAGATATACTCTATGAGATTTTTACCTGATGCTAAAGCTACATGGCACGACTCCAAATTTGTGCTCAGTAGAATCGGCGAGTGAGGTTTGGTTTTTATTTCAAGTTTATGAATTTTATCGAGAATACCACTTTGAGAAATAGCCTCGCTATTTTGCGCGGAGTGAACAGAGATGGTATGTAACAGGCGGAGCTTTCTCAAAGAATGCCAATCTTTCTCAGTTAAAGGAATGCCTGTGAAATTTATTGAGCTGAGTTGTGGGAAATGTTCGTCGATTCCTTCCAGATTATTGGCTTTGTCGTGGACTATTTTTTTGGAAGTATGCATAGCCCAGGTTGGAAATGAGACTTCCGGATCAAGATGGGATGAAAAGACTTGCAGCATACCCCATTGGTGGACTCTTTTCAGAAACAGCAATCGCTTATTCTCGGGAAGTGGCCGTTCTCCAAAACTGACTTTCAAACGTTCTTTTGGGTGTTCATCGTAAAACTCCATCAACATATCGATAGCTTTATCTGAAATATTGGTATTATTCAGGTGAAGAACTCTGGGCATGGTTTGGGTTAATAGTTGTTGCAAGTCTTGATCGCCGAAAGAGGTATTTGAGAAATCGAGGATTTCATATTCTTGACGATTCAGTTTAGTAATAATATTTTTGTCATAGGTAGATCCGGAGAAAAATATCTTAGTTGGCTTTTGCAGAGGAAGCTGACTGATATCCTTTAGAGATGTGCCTCGCAGGTCGAGGTTAGCTGGACAGTATTTTTTGAAAAAAGGCAGAGATTTATCAGTAATTCCCTTTTGCTTGTATGTTGCCAGTTTATCGACCAGACCAAACTTAAGAAATTCTTCTTCAGGGCTGATTTTACTTAAAAAGGCTCCAAAAAGTTTCAGGTAGTCATCATCGATTGTGTCGGGGAGGTCATAGTAGGAAATAGGGATTTTATTTAATTTTAAAAGTTTATGCAGGTTGTCTTTGTTCAAGAAAATATTTGCTTCAATTTTTTGGAGTTTGGTAAGAGACGTTATGATTTCAAGATTTTCTGAAAGGTCAAAGTATTTAGCAAGTGATTGTCCTTGAATATTGTCTTCTTGGAAGATGTCGCGGTCAGGGGTGCTTATACTGAGGAATTTTAGTTGCTTAAATTTTTTAAGAAACAAAAGATTGTGGGACTTTGCCTGAAGGTTTTCGATCATTAAACTTTCCAGTTTATTAAGCGAATGCAGGTAAGTTAGGTGTTTGGTACTCATAGGAGTTAATGATTTAATGAGCAGTTTTTTTAATGAATTGCTCTTTGAGAGACAACGCAAAACAGCTGGAGTCATATTCTTCGCTGAGAGATAGCATTCTTCAAGTTGCAAGGAGGTTCTTGCCTGATCAGTTAAAGCGAGACGGTTAGCATATAGTCTTAGTCTTTTGACATGATTGAGTTCTACCAGATCATCGATGAAGAATAGAGTTTCATCTTGAGTAGTTTCTTGAAGGTTTAGGACAAGTTCGTCAATGTTTTCCAGCTCTTTGATGGTTTTAATAAACTTTTCCAGCGATATTTCTTTTTGTTCAGAAGTTGTACTTAAAAGATCGACATTTTCCATTGAGTTATAGTCAATGTTTACAGGAAAGCTGCGGTGTAGGAACTTACGGATGAATTGAGGTGCTTTCGTGATCCACTTGGGAGGTGTATGAGATACAGAAACGTTTGAGCTGTTAGTTAGCCTGATAACGAGAAGAGTACGTTTTTCCATTTTCTGGTAAAGGTAAAATGCATGGGAGAGCATAAGTGTAAAAATCGCCAAAGCTGTGTAGATGGTTTTCTTTTTACTTTGCTGATTCATTTGCGTCCCCGGAAGTTGCCTTATACTAGATTAGTATTGCAAAGTGGACTTGGCTACGAGTGGTGTGAAAAGAAGTGAAGTTAAACTTTCTGGGCAATGAAAAGGATGCTGTCACGCTCTTCTTCGGGGCGGTCGTAAAATTCGCGATCGTGCCACTCCAAGACTTCAAAACCACATCGGTAGAGTTCGTCATCTATTTCTTCTTTATACCAGGTTTGAAGGTCCCATTCTTCGGTAATTTTCTCTTTTTCATTTTGCAGCCATTTGTCGTGCATGTGGTAGATGCCAAAACCAGTAGCTTGTGCTTTGGAATAGCGCTTCCAGCCGGTTTCTTTGTCACAGGCTGACATGAAATAGTCTGCTGGTAGTTTCCCTGGCTTTTCTAAAAAGCCGCGGTTATCGACATCGCCGATGAAGATGCCGCCATCAGGTAGTATTTTATAAAAGTTTTTTAAGGCTTGATGAAATAAATCTTTACTGAGATGGCCGAGAGCATTGTAAAGAGTTATGATGGCGTCGGGGTGTAAATCTTCTAAAGGAAGAGTCATGTCACTTTGGAAATAATCGATACGCAATTCCTGGGATTTTTGTTTGGCTACCCGCAGCATGTGTGGGCTGATATCTGAAGCAGACATGTGGAAACCGGCTTTGGCAAGAGGTATGGCTTGAGCTCCTGTACCACAGGCGGCATCCCAGATATTTTTACATTCTTTTTCATGTAAAACCCGGGCGACTTCCTTGGTCATTTTTTCATTTAGCCGATCAGACAGTTCGAAGCTGTCGTAGATGTCGACTACTTTGTCGTAATTGAATCTCAGCATATCTTATTGATTTCCGCCTTTTAACACTCAAATTGCATAAAAATGAACTTACGCAGGAATTAAACCATGGCAGATTATTTGAGTAAATTGGATGATTTACTGCGCCAGAGAGTAGATGAGTTATCGGAGCAGATTCGCGGAACTCATAACCCGGAAGCAAAGGTGCCGCCTATGCCAATGCTTTTGCAGATTGCCCTTAAAAATGAATGGGAAACGGCTTTGTTAACCAGTCATTGGGTAACAGATGAAAAGGATGCGGATTTGCGCATAGAGTTGTCGCGTTTAGCTGGAGACGAAGCTAAGCATTTTCAATTGATTGAAAAACGATTGAATGAGTTGGGAGCGGAAAAAAATACCGCCGCTTTGGATGAGAAAAGTCCACTTTTTGACTTTTTAATGCGTCAAAATGATACATTTGATCGAGTTGTCAGTGGTCCTTATACCAGAGAGGCTTTGGCAGTAACCCGAAATGTTGTTTTCCTCGAACACTGTAAATCAGTCGATGATTTTGAGACTATTGCTTTGTATGATGAAATTCAGAACGATGAAGGTTTTCACCACCGTGTAGGCCGTAAGTATTTAGAAAGGCTTATAACCTGCGATGCTGATTTTGACCGGGCTAGAGATAAAATGTATGAAACTTTGCAGGTAGTTGATGATATTCAGGAAATGATTGTCATGAATAAAGGAGTTTGCCGTATTCCTGGTTGTTAGGTGCCAGGATTTAGGTTTGAAGGTGATGTTGTTTCGCTGGATCCCGCAGCGGCCTGCGGTGCTCCCCGGGGTGATGTTGTTGCGCTGAAGATACCGGCGAGCCGGCGGTGGTCCCAGGAGACTTCCGGGTTGATGTTATTTTTTGGGAGATGCTGAGTTGGAGCTCAGCGTTCCATATTTAAGTTTAGAGAATTAAAAGAGTAGAGAATGGCTAAGAAATTATCAAATAATGAAATTTTAAAGAAGATTACGATTGCTCAGAATCTTCGTCGTGGTGATGTCCAGCAGATCTTTGAGTTGGCAGGTCACATGCTGAGTTTTAATCAGGTTGGAGCTTATTTACTGAGCCCGGATAACCGTAAATATATGCCTTTAGGTCATGATTTATTTTCGGATTTTTTAGATAAGTTAATTGTTTACTCACGCGGGACAAAAGAGCAACCGCACATTCCACCCAAAGCGATTCAAAATGTTATCGTTGATTTAGCAGAAAGAGATAATGTCGAAGGGCTGGATAATATAGTCCAGTGTGTTGAAACGGCTAAAGAAGCAGTTGCCCAGGCACGAGAAGAAGAATCGCAGGAAGATAACGATTAATGAAATTTTTATTCCTCATTCCGGCCCGCGGCGGCTCTAAAGGTATTCCGGGAAAGAATATCAAGGAGTTGGCAGGAAAGCCACTTATTCACTACAGCCTTGAGTTGGCTCGTGAGTTTGCCGGGGATGAGGATATCTGTGTTTCTACAGACGACGATAAAATTGCGGCATGTATTGCTGAACTTGATTATAAAGTACCTTTTAAGCGTCCGGAGGAACTGTCAACGGACACAGCAGGCAGCTATGAGTTTATCATGCATGCCATAGAGTTTTATGAAGAGCTTGGGAAAGAGTATGACGCAGTTGTTTTACTGCAGCCGACCAGCCCTTTGAGAAAAATTGAGCATGTTAAAGAGATGCTTGAAATGTATTCAGAGAATACAGATATGCTGGTTTCTGTCTGCAAGCCTGAGCATAATCCTATTTGTGTGAGTTTTGTCGAAGATAAGCAAGGAAATCTAAAAAGGTTGTTTGGGGAGGAGTCGACCCTCAGACAAGATGTTCCAGAAGTTTTCAACTATAATGGCGCCATTTATATCATGAACATAAAGAGCTTAAAAAATGGCTCTTATAATGATTTTGAAGTAATCAAAAAGTATGAGATGGATACCGTGAGCTCTTTGGATTTAGACACCCCAGAAGATTGGGAGTACATGGAGTTTATTCTACAAAAAAGTAAGGCCTCAAATTAAAGAGGCCTTTTAAGTTTATCGCAGTTTTTTCAGCATTTCATTGAGTCGTTTTTTTTCCTGAGAGTCAGAAAAATCGATAATTTTTTTGAGGTATTTCTTTTTATCTTCAAGCTTTAAAGTTGAACTGCTTATAGTGCTTGATAGACCACGACTCATGAGGATTATGTTGGTTCCTTGTGAAGCTTTGGCAATTTTTAAGAGGTCATTGAGGTTCTTTATATCCTGCCACTTGGCGAGAGTTCTGATGGCTTCTTTTTGGACGGTTTCAGCACCATCTTCGTAAAGCTTTTTTAGACCATTAAAGGCGGTTTGACTGCCAACTCTTCCGAGAACCTGTATAAGCGCCAGATTTACTTTGCTGCTGGCACCAGAACTAATTTCAGCAAGAATAGCTTTTGAGCATTCTTCAGCTTTACCATAGGAGGCTGTGACCAGAGCATTTTGGTAGCCACGGATGAGACTGGATGTCTTAGCACTTTTTGTCATTACCAGAAGCTGCGGCAGCTGTTGAAATTCAGCGATATTTTTTAAAGCGGAAAAGGCAGCTTTGCTGACTTTTTTATCCTGACTTAATGTTTCTTTCAGTGCCAGAGCGGCATTTTGACTATCGCTTTTTGTAGAAAGAATCTGCAGTAATTTGGCCTGGGCAGCAAATGCGGAAGATGTGTAAGCCTCGCGAATTGCGGCTGATGATTTATCGCTTGGAATTCGTTTTAGAGCTTTTACAGCACTTTTTTGGTCAAGGTCTGTGCCACTTCTGACCAGTTCTATAAGCCCGGGGACAACCATGGACTCTTTAACTTTTATGCTTAAGTTACAGGCTGCCAGACGTACTTTTTGGGAAGGACTTTTGAGAGACCGGGCAATGAGTAAGGATGAATTGGCATCACCTCGTGTTGTGATGACTTTTAAGGCCAGTTCCTGAAAGAATTCACCCGACTTAGGAAAAGCAGCAACAAGCAGATCATTGACACTTGAGTCTATACTGTTTGTGAGGAGACGTGAAGCACCTTCGGCTATACGATGATTTTTGTCATTTATATAGCGGATCAGGTCTTGAGAAAAGTCATTTCCTTTGATTTTGTAGAGTGTTTGCAGGCCACTTATGTACAAGTGTGTTTGGGTATTTTTATCGATTCTTGATAGAACTTCCAGAGCATGAGTCTCGGCATCTTGTGAGGCTTCGTTAGCGAGATTCTGAGCATAGAGGAAGTTCCAGTGAATGACTTTACTTTGTTGAAAGCTTTCAAAATTATCGATGGTTTTTAAAAGCTTTGGAGAGGAATCTTCATCGGCAATATTGGCGACAGATCGAATGGCGCTCAGTGCCAGTGCAGAATCTTGTGAAAACATCAGGTTTTCAAGTTGTTCTATGGAATCATCGCTTTGGATGGAACCAAGAGCTTTGATAAGAGCAATTTGAGTTTCTCCCTGTGTGTTCGGCAAGGCGGCATTTAGGGCGTCACTGACATCGTATCCGGCTTCATTGATACTAAGAAGAGCCATAATAGCATCTGTTGTCAGTTCATCTTGTTTCAAGAACTGACTGAGAGGATCAATTGATTGCTCTGTACCAATCAGTTTTAACTCGTGAATGAAGAATTTTTGAGCTTCGATGTCTTTGGTATTTTGCAGCGCGTAGATGAGGTCCTTCTCATGAAAATCGGCTTTTTCTTTTTCAAGAGCGGCTCTGTGAGTTGCACTTCTTAAAGAAATTCTGGCTTGTGAATCATCGCTTCCAGGAGCCCATTTGTGGATTTTTGAGGTCAGACTGGTATCCAGTTCATAGTTTGAGCAGGAAGTAAGCAGAGCAAGGCTGATTGTTGAGAGTCCGTAGAAAAGTCTAGATATAACCATTATTGAACTCCTCCATCGAGATTCCAGTTGCCGCGCATCGGCTGGTGGATAAAGCGATTCGCTTCATCATCATTTATGTAGACCTGATTTTCCGGGTCAAAGTGAAGAGTGCGGTTTAACTGCAGGGCAGTAATTGCCATGTTAAGCATTGTCGTTGAACGATGACCATTGACTTCATTCAGAGCGAATTTTTTGCGATTTCTAACACATTCATGGAAGTCGCCATTTTGGTGTTCGACATCCGGCATCGAAGCCAGCATTTCTCTTAGGCGAGGTATTGTTGAACGGAAGCCTTTATAAATTTTTCCTTTAGGACCTTCGATATATGGAGCATGTGTCATAGAGTTGTCGCCATCTAAGATTATTTGGGTTCCATCATCATAAGTATAGGTCACTTTACGCCAGCTTTTAACTGCATCGTAGTGTTGAGGGTCGGTGTCCACTTCAACTTTCACAGGGCTTGTATGGTCTTTGTCGAGATAGTACTGAACCGGATCGAGATAGTGCATGCCCATGTCGCCGAGACCGCCACCGTCATAATCCCAGTAACCGCGGAATGAAGAGTGAACTCGATGTGGGTGGTATGGTTTTGCCGGAGCAGGGCCAAGCCAGAAGTCGTAGTCGAGCTCTTTGGGGACGGCTTGTGGCTCAAGGTTGTACTTGCCGCTCCACATGTCAATCTTCCAATTAAAGCCTTGATGTTTACCAATGACGATTCTCAGCGGTCCGCCGAAGATGCCGGAACGGACGACTTTTTTAATTTCATGAGCAGTCACACCGGAGCCGTAAAAGTTGTCACCCAGGCGGAACCAGGTGTTGATACGAAAAATTGTGCCATTGCGCTCACAGGCTTCGATGACTTTTTGACCTTCACCGATGGTTCTTGTCATGGGTTTTTCACACCAGACGTCTTTACCGGCATCTGCAGCTGCAATTGCTTGTAAAGCATGCCAGTGGGGAGGAGTTACGACACTGACGATGTCTATGTCATCTCTAGCAACCATTTCACGGTAGTCGTGGTAGGTGTCGACTTTGAAGCCTTGCTTTTTGCAGGTTTCCACTCCATGAGCGAGATGTTTTTTGTCGACATCACAAATGGCCAGTATTCGTGAACCTTTATATTTCATATGGCTTTGAGCCATGGCTCCGCTGCCAATGATCGCCCGGGTTAATTCTTCACTTGGAGGAGTGTAGCCCTGACCGCCTAAAACATGACGGGGAACGATATTAAAGGTAGCAGCAGTTGCGGTGGCTGCTTTTAAAAGTGAGCGTCTGGAAAATTTTTGGCCAGCCATGAGAAAACCCTGTAAATTTATTTGAGCAAAGAACTGTTTTGAATTCGAATTTCTAACGAATTACCATTAGTACAAGTTTAGTATAAATAATAATCCGATTCAGCTCTTCGAGCTCTCTTTTTAAGGGGTAATTTCTTAACTAGTTTTTGAGTGCAGTCAAATAGGCAGCGATATTTTTCATTTGTTGTTCTGAAAGTTTGGGAATCTGTTGTTCAGAATGTTTGCGCAATTTTTTCTCAAAATTGTGCATTTGGTTAAGCAGGTACCAGTCCGGTTGTTTGTCGAGGGGAGGAACTCTATCCGGTTTATTGCCCACACCGTTTTCGCCATGGCAAGACTTGCAGTTTTTCAGGTAAAGTTCTTTTCCTTTTTCCTTTGAGTCAAAATCTTTGGTATGGCGATTATTCACAGGTTTGAGGTTCTGGACATATTGTCCGAGGTAAGCGATTATGCGGTCATCAAGCTTGAAGGCAGTCATATGCATGAGGTGGCCTGGGGCATCTTTGGAGTCTCCACCTCTTTCACCACCTCTGAATTTCCTTAGTTGATCACTGACATACCATCTTGGTAGACCTGCTAAAGAAGGCGCTTTCATACTTTCATTGCCACTGCCGTCAAATTGATGACAGGCGCTACAGTTGTCACGGAAGGTAATGGCCCCGGGGTCTTGATCATTGGCAAAAGTCTGGCAGATGAACGTTGTAAAGCTGAATAAAAGAAATCTTAAAATCATAAAGTTGCATTATTTTTGCATGTTTAAATTCAGGAAACAGTATCCACAAAATAAATGAATTACAAGTAAGTAATTTAGATAGTGCGGAATTCTCCTGTTAATCCTCTGAACTGTGTTTACATTGCAGCTCAATTTTTGGTGGACGATGAATAAGACATTTGAGAAGATAAAGCAAAGCCGTTTTTTTCTGGCGATTGGTGCGGTGCTGTGCAGCCTTTTGTGGGGGAGTGCTTTTCCGGCGATTCGTTTGGCGCATAAACATTTTGATACAGAGCCTTTGGCAAACCATATGGCATTTGCAGGAATTCGCTTTTTTATAGCAGGAATCTTTGTTTTAGGCTTCATTCAAAAAAATAAGCTTTATTGGCGCAATTGTCCGAAGAAAGGCTTAATGCTGGTGGCGCTTTTTCAGGTTGTTTTGCAGTACATTCTTTTCTATTGGGGGTTAAATGTTGCTCCAGCAGTTTTGGGAGCCATTTTGGTGAGTACCGGCAGTTTTTGGTGGGTTTTACTGGCACCGATGGTGGATAAAACAGAATCGGTGAACTTTAAGCAATTTTTTGCTGTTGGTGTCGGCTTTCTGGGCGTGGTCATATGTGTCATGAATAAGGAGGGCGGCGGCGATAGTTACTTAAGTGGTTTGTTTTTTATTTTTTCCAGTTTGTGTGGAACGATTGCAACTTTATTTGTCAGGCCAATGAACAGAAAAGTTCCGCCTCATTTTTTAGTGGGAGCTTCATTAATGTTGGGTGGTTTGTATTTAATGCTGCTAGTACCCGGTGCTAGCTGGGGATTAGTAATGAATTTCAATGCCTCCCTGGGTTTATTGACTATATGGCTGGCATTTGTTTCTTCTGCAGCTTTTTCACTTTGGTACTACCTGGTAACGATCTTCGATGTTCCCCGCTTGAGTGGTTACCGCATGCTCATTCCTGTCTGTGGAGTACTGGAATCAGTACTGCTTCTGGAAGATGAGAGCTTAAGCTGGAATTATCTGATTGGCGGCACCGTAGTTTTACTTGGAATATTTTTACTTGAGAAAATGCAAAGGAAACCTGCTTCAAGTTCTTCTTCATAATCTTTTTGTTACCTTACTCTGTAAATTATTGCAAGTTAAATGTATAGGATTTAGAATAAATTAGAAGGTACATTTTATAGCGAATTACAAAGGAGTATTTTCTTATGTATAAGGGTTTTAGCAAAATGAGAGTTTATACATTTTTTGCAACATTCAGCCTATTATTTACCTTAACCACGCAAGCAGAACCCGGTTGGTATTTTGGTGGTGGTATTGGTTCTGGAGAGGTCGAAGTTGTAGGCCATAATCGCAGTATGATGGTAGCAGACTTTTTTGCAAAGGAAGGCATAGGCGTCACAAATGCAAGTGGTGGGCAACCGGACGATACAGACAGCTTTCATTTTATGCTAGGCTATCAATTTAATGACTATTTTGCTCTTGAAGGCAGCTGGTACGATTTAGGAGAAACCGATGGTTCTTTTTCAGCACAGCTCACCAGCGATGCATCAACAATTACAGGTAGCCTGGATTCAGAATACGAAGCAGGTAGTTTCTCTTTAGTCGGGCAATACCCCGTTTTTAAACGTGTGCATGTACTCGCCCAGGCTGGCCTGCACTACTGGCGTCACGAATCAACTATTAAAGGTAGTAATGCTACTGCCTCTATCAGTGCCAGTGACACTGAAGATGGGACTGATTTACTTTACGGCGTTGGAGTTAAAGTGGAACTTGGTGCTTCGATATACTTACTTGGCAGCTGGACACGTTTCGACGGCATCGAAAGTGAAGAAGGCATAGATGTAAAGTCGATATCTCTTGTTTATAAGTTTTGACTGATCGGTGCTACTTTTCGTAGAAAGTTCCACTAGTAAACTAACTAATTACGAGCACCAATGGTATTCGCTAAAAAATAAACTTATTGCAAGTTCTTCTTGAGGAAGTCGATCATTTTCTTTTTCGTCTCTGGAGTAAAGAAGTCCTTGCCACCATGTCCGCCATTTGGAATAACTACATAGTCAAGTTCGAGTCCTAAGGCTTTGTAGGCTTTGGCGATGGCTTCTGATTGGTCAGGTAAAACGACTTTGTCTTTAGCCCCATGAAAGACGAGAAATGGCGGGGCATTTTTATCTACGTAAGTAATGGCTGAAGCCTTTTGGGCCAGTTCGACTTTTTCATTTGCACCGCCTCCTAAAAGTTTATAGACCACAGAGCCTGGTTCATTGGCTCTTTTGGGCTGGGTTTTGGAGCGCAAAACAAAATCTGTTGCACCGTAAAAATCAATGACTGCCTTTACTGAAGAAGAGTATTTTAGATTGCCTCCAACAGAACCTTCACAAAAATCATCGCCCCCAGAAGTACCAACTAAAGCTGCCAGCATACCTCCGGCACTTGAACCAGCTACAGCAAATTTTTGAGAATCCAGATTATATTTTTGGGCATTTGCTTTTAACCAGCGAATGGCTGCTTTACAATCGTGAATTTGTGCGGGAAAGAAAGCTACTTGAGTAAGGCGGTATGAAATGGATGCCACAGCAAAGCCATGATCAGTCATCCATTTTATTGAACATTTACTTTTGTCCCCGGCATGCCAGCCACCACCATGGATCCAAACAACGACAGGTAGTTTTTTGGGAACTTGTTCCGGAAAATAAAGGTCCAATTTTAAGCTGTGACCATTTACATTTGCAAATTCAAGATCGGGTTTAGTTACTCCCAAGGAGTTAAAGGAAATGAGAAATAGCAGACAATACACACACATTTTTTTGATCATTTGAATATCATGGCCTTCTTTAGTTGTTGCACTTGATCGTGAAGTCCGAGATTTTCACAGATTGCATAGGCAAACTCCAGTGATGTTCCGGGACCTCGACTTGTAATAATATTTCCATCGACTTCTACTCTGGCAGTGGTGTATTCTTCACAGCACTGGAGTTCTTCTTCCTTTGAAGGGTGTGAAGTGATCTTTTTGTCTTCGATTATTCCTGCGCGTTCCAGGGCTACAGGAGCCGCACAGATGGCTGCGACAATTTTTCCTAATGAATGAGCATCTTGAATTATTTGTTGTACTTCATCATTATCTCTTAAGTGGTGTGCTCCAGGAAGTCCACCAGGGAGGATAAGAGCATCCAGCTCATCGACAAAAAGGTCTTCGAGGAGACAGTCCATTTTCATACTTATTTCTCGGGCTCCCTTGGCTTCCATACCAAAGACCCCGGCCATGGTGACTTCGACACCAGCACGTCTGAGGACATCCACTGGAGTTACGGCTTCAATTTCTTCAAAACCGTCGGCAAATAAAACAGCAGCTTTCATTATTTATTCCATCAATTAAAAACAAAAAAGGCCGTGTCGTTTTTACGACACGGCCTTGAAAATTATTACATCTTATCTCGAATTAGAGGTAAGACTGAATTTTTGCAACTAGGTCAGCTTCTTTCTGTGCAGCGCCAACTAGAGTTTCCTGAACTTCACCATCTTTGAAGATGATAAGAGTCGGGATAGAAGAAACGCCATAAGATTGAGCTGAGTTACCAGCGTCATCGGTGTTACATTTACCAACTTTTGCAGTATCGCCGATAGCGTCAGCAACTTTGTCAATGATTGGAGCAACCATACGACAAGGACCACACCAAGGAGCCCAGAAGTCTACCAGCGTAACACCTTCAGCAACAGTGCTTGCGAAATTATTATCATCAATTGTTAGAACCTTATCTGAGGCCATATGTCATCTCCTTAATTAAAAACTTTAGAGTAAATGAAAATAGTCACGGTTGGGCCATATTCTACAGTTCTTTTCAGCAAATGACGCAGTTTTCCTGATATGCTGATTATTTCCCTAAGGATGCTTTTGCACTATGTCCCTTTATTGTGTAGAATGACTGCTATTAAAATTTGATTTTCAGGCATATTACCGGAGCCTTTTAAATATATGAAACTTGTTTACGAAGTCTGGCTTGATGCAGGCATGCGCACTGACTGCATAGGTGATGAAAATTTACACCTTAAGAAAAATGACTGGGCGGTCATCGATTTTGAACACCACAAAGATTATGGGCGCATTTTGACCTGTCGTGGTGAATTACCAGAGGGTGTTGATGAAAAGTCGATGCCAAGTATAAATCACCGGGCAACTTTACATGACCAAAGTAAGGCTCATGAAAACTTTATTCACAATAAGCGAACTCAGCGCCAGGCAGTAGAGATAGTAGACAGTCATAAATTGGGGATCACTGTGGTTGACACTCATATGAGTTTTGACCGCAAAAAGTTGACTATTAAATTTACCTCACCCTCGCGAGTTGATTTTAGGAATCTCGTCCGTGAACTGGCCAGAAAACTTCAGGTTAAAGGGGAGCTGCGCCAAATTGGTGTAAGAGATGTAGCAAAAATGCGTGGAGGAATTGGCAGTTGCGGTCGTTCTCTATGCAGCACAACCTGGATTCACGAGTTTCAAAGTGTCAATGTCCGCATGGCTAAAGATCAGGGCTTGAGCCTAAATACGAATGGTATTTCCGGGCAATGCGGTCGCCTTAAGTGTTGCTTACAGTTTGAGCATGAAGGCTACATGATGATTGCCAAAGAAATGCCACTGGTTGGCAGTCGTTGTTTCGTCAAAGGCGGTGAAGGCCGGGTGATTGATATTCAGCTTTTAAAAGAAAGTGCCACTGTTCGCTTGAAACAGGATGGCCGGATCATCAATGTTATGCGTGATGAACTTGAGGAAAACGATTCTATTACTGCAGGAGGTGGCTGTGGTACAGAGGGCGGTGACAGTTGTGGTAATGGAGGTTGTGGCTCTTAAATGTCAGTGGAAGCAGTTGCTAGTGAGGTAGAGGTTAGAGGTAAAGGATATATAAGGCAGACGACGTTTTTATATATCCTGGCAGCTCTTGTTTACTTTTTGCCTGTTCGCTTTGGGGCGTCCTGGCTGACTGGGAATTTGCCTTCTTATCCAGAGAGTGTGCTGTTTTCTGCTTTACCTACGAGTTTTTTACATATCTTTACCGGTGCTCTGTTTATTTATGGATTTATCATTTTTAAACCAGCCGGTTTAAGCCGTCGTTCGACGATGATTTGTAGTACTTGGGCTTTCATCGCCTTTTCTTGCGCTGTCTTTGGTTACTTTGAGAATAATATGGAATTTTATCTGAATTCTGTAAATCAAATGCTGACTGTAACTCTCTTGACTCTAACTGTAGCGATCGCAGTAGAAAATAATTCCAGAGCCAAGAGCTTCATCTTAGCAGGATTATGTGGCGGTTTACTTCACACGGTGTTAAATGGAGCTTACCAGTACCTTTGGGGCTTTGCAGACACGCAAGCTTTTTATCGCGAACAAATGGCACAAGGTGTTCACTTCCCAGCAGGTCAGGTCAGTCGGATTATGCAAAAGCTGGTGTACAGCACTTTTACCATTTCAAATAGTTTTGCAGGTCATCTTATATTGACAATTCCACTCTTACTGCTTGGCTGGAAGAGGTATTTTCATAAGAAGAATCCTACTGCAGTCAAAGTGTGCTCTTTGATGTTAATATTTTATGGTTGCTCAAATGTTTTTAGCAGTTCAAATATAAGTCTGGGTTTAGTGGCGGTACTGGTTGGTGTAGTTTTCTTTTTTAAGGGCGATGAAATCCCAGAAAAAGCTTATTCTGTTTTAGGGCTATTGGCTTTTATTACAAGTATTGTTGTTTTGGGTTTAACTCGCAGTCGCGCAGGTATGGTTTGCTTTGGCGCTGGTTTTTTATTTGCCAGTTATCTGATGGCAGAGAAAAAAGCTCATAAAAAGATGGCTTTAAGCGGTATGCTTGTAGGGATTGCTACAGCTTTCTATGTGGCACCTCAGGTAGGATCGTTTCAGGTTAGACTTGGCTATTATCGAGCTATGGTAGACACTTTTATGAAGGATGTCTGGGGTTATGGCTTTGGCAGCTTTTCACATGCCTACAACATTATGAAGGATGCGGGAATTGAAGAGTCAAATATTCCTCATTCGTTCTTCTTTGGTTACCTTGGACAAGGAGGGATAATAGCCGCCTTGTCGGTGATTGTTTGTTTTGTAGTGACTGTCTATTTAATTAAAACCAGTCGTTTGGACAGGTTCACGAAGTTTTGTCTCATATTTGGTTTTAGTTCCTGGTACTTTCATGCTCAACTCGATTTTCACATTATGATTATTGGCAGTCTTTCTTGTGTAGGTTTGGTGTCATTACTTTGTGTGACTGAAGAAGACAAATCAGAAAGCCAGATGAAATGGTTATTTGCCGCATTAATCCCAGTAGTTATTTTGACGGGATATTTAAATTTTCAAAAAGTGATGAGTGATCGCAGCTATTTTTATCTTTATCAAATTTTAAGAGATACTCAAGAAACTCCGTCTTTAGATAAAGTGAAGAATATAGTTGCGAAGCTTGATGCAAGGGAACCTCACTCAGTCAGTTATCTCCGGGAGTCGGGCAATTGGGCTATAGGCCAATATATGATGAATAAGTCTATAAATCCCATTCAAAAATTTGAGTACCTAAAGTTTGCTGAAGAGAACTTGCTGCGTTCAAATGAAAAGTATCCTTTGGAGACAGGCATATATGTCAGTCTTGCTAGGGTTTATAAGTATCAAGATAACTACAAAGAGGCCAGATTGATGTTGGATAAGGCGTTTGAAGTTTATCCATATTCGCCATCGGCAGTTTCATTGGAAGAAGAAATTTTACGTGAGTACAGATTGCGCTACCCCAAAGAAAGTCATTTTCATGAAGCCTTCCTTAAAAACAAATTAAAAACGATTGAGTCCCATTTAGGCAGACTGCGATTTAGTGAGCATTTAAACTTGTCGTCTGAACAATTAAACTCTATAATGAGTTCGCTTGAAAAAGCGGTAAATGAAATCTTTGCGGAGATTGCTATTATTTCTGGAATCGGGATTAAGGTGGATACAAGCGAAGTATCTGCTAGAGTAAATGAAGTACTTGGAGAAGCCCGATTTTTAGTCAAGTAAAGCTTTTATATAGCATCAATTAAAGGAGTCAATACAAATTGATACGTGTACTTTCTTTCCTCTTACTCCTTTTCTTTTCGGTAAATTCCTTTGCACAAGGAGACCTTCAACTCTCAGGCGGTGTGATTAATACGGCCAATGATTTCCAGGTTGGGCATGAAAACTGGGCCCGAGTTAAGTTTCAGCTAGAGAATAAATCTAATCGAGTTCGCCATACGAAAGTGCAATTTAAGCACGCTTCGGTTCCTGGTGGAGTTTATGAGTTTGAATTGTCTATTCAGCCGAAAACTCGTATGAACCATCAATTCCCTGTGGCTATGGGCAGCGCCTCACACATCAGTAGTAAGCCTAAAGATAATGATAAAAAGAATAATAAGAAAAAGAAGCGCGTCAATAAAGTTGACAGCACCTACAAGCTGATCCTCCTTGAGAAGTCTGGTGAGAGGTACTTACCGGTCAAGGGTTCAAAGCCAATCGAGTGTGTGATGGACTTTAAAGATGTCCGCAGCAAGAAGTCATTTGCTTTGTTAACCGATGAAAGTGTTGAGATAGGTAATTTATCCAAGAAGCTTGGGCTTGGCGATGGGGCATTCAGAATGACCTATATTCACAAAGGGCGTTGGCCAGAGCATTGGAGCGAATATTCACCTTATGATGCGCTAATCATGCTTGATCCGGTCTTTGATGATAAACACCCACTGCTTATTCGTGCAGTCAAAGATTATGTAAAAATGGGCGGTACAGTTATTTTTGCTCATCACAATGGTATCAACAATGCGGCTCAGACACAGTTCGAAGAGTTATTGCCGGTTATACCTTTGAGCAATCGTAAAATAAATCGCATTCCTGCCCTGCAAAAATTTTTAAAGTCAAAAGACATCTACTCTGAATTTGGTATGACTTTTATCGATTCTGTCGCCAAGAAAGATGCTCTCGTTACCTGCCAATGGAATGAATATCCGGTCATTGCCTGGAAAAAATTTGGTTTGGGTTTAACCGGAGCTATTACTATTTCTCCAACTCAAGACGGATTCCAAAATAGCGATGCCTTCGCGAAAACATGGGCATACTTATTAGATAACATTAAACGTCCTTTGGATATGTCGTCACTGGTAACAGATGATTCCAGAGAAACCGTAAATATGCTGAATGGCTTAACGATTCCGGGACCGGATACTATTTTGAAATACATGCTGGTTTATCTGGTAATCGTATCTTTGATTTTCCTTGTATGCAGTAAATTGAAAAAAACGATTATTGCCTGGATTGCTTCCTTAGTTGTCTCGACCGTTATGACAGCGGTGATATTCAATAAAGCTTATGGCGCAACAGATGGCAGCAAAAGTCGCACAGCCGCAGTTTTGAGTCAGATTCCGGTAATCGATGAGGCCCCTTCCATAAAAGTGTACTCAATCTTTTCAAAGAATGACGAGGAGATCACTTTTAAAGGAGATGTCGTCAACGACCGGTTTAGAAAGCTTCCTAAAGTAAAGCGCATGAATTTAGGATTGCAGACGAATAAATCCGGTTACAAAGCGACTGAAATTCAGGATGTCATTACAGGTGGCTATAAGGGTAACGATGCGATCCTTAAAGAGCTGCGGGTCCAGGGTCTATCTTCGAGAATCTTCACTAAATTATCCCGTTCTCATACTTCTGCTGCTAAGATTCCAGAGGTGACTTTCACAACAACTGGAATTGAAGTTAAGTCAGAAGATTTCCCTGCTGAGCTAAGTCAGGCGGAATTTATTTATCTTTGTGGTCCAAGTGGTGTGGTTCCGATGGATTACGAAAGTAATAAGCTTACAGAAAAAGGCACACGTGCTCCTCATGGTAAAACGGACGAAAAGCTAAGAAAGCTTTTAAAAGCATTGGATATTACCAGACCTACTTTGGTTTATACAATTAAAGGGATTATGGAAGATAGCATATTAGATGATTCTTTTGAAGTGAATGGAATGAACCTATATATGTCGCCATTAACTGAAGTTATGAGTGGCGAAACTTACATTCCTGGTGAGTTTGTAAAGATTTTCGAAACCACCAGTTCAATATTTATTTTTAGAAATGGCAATTGGAACCTTTCTCGCCATATGGGAGCTAAGACTTCTAAGTATGATTTAGAAGCAAAACTTCCACTCGGTTACAAAAATATGGCAGTTTCAGAGGTCGTGGTCGACTTTGAGTTTACCAATCAAAGTGGAAATATCTTTGTTGATGTTGCTTTGAATGGTAAGAAAGGAGAAAAAGGCCCCGAAGGCTTATACCGCTTCCCCATTAAGCCTTCCGATCTTAAATCAGGCAAAGTGACTGTGACACTTTCTACATCTGCAAAAGTCGCTTTGACGGACAACTTAGAAATTTATAAGGCAAATGCCTGGAAGGTAAAACATTTAAAAGTGAGCTTTAAAGGTAATTTCGACACGCAGCAAAAAGAGGTGAGGTTTTAAGAATGATAGAAGTTGAAAATTTAACTAAAAGTTTTGGCGGTGGCCGTGGCATTCATGATCTCTCCATGGATATCCCAGGTGAGTCAATTCTTGGCTTCATTGGCCCGAATGGTGCCGGTAAATCAACGACTATTAAGCTGCTATGCGGATTGTTAAAACCGGATTCTGGATCGGCATCTATAGATGGTATAGATGTCACTCCAAGCAATTACGATAAGATTAAAAAAACAGTTGGGTATATGCCGGATATCTTTGGCGTATACGACAAAATGAGTGTTTGGGAATACCTCGACTTTTTTGGTGCTGCTTACAAGATTCCTGTCGGAGCTCGCAAAAAAAGAATCGAAGAGGTTCTTGATCTGGTCTATGCTTCACACATGATCGATTATCAGGTAGCTTCTCTTTCCCGTGGTATGACTCAGAAAATTGGTCTTGCTAAAACTATGTTGCACGACCCTAAAGTTCTTATTCTTGACGAACCTGCTGGTGGTCTTGACCCACAGGCGCGTATAGAAATGCGTGAGATCATTGTCAATCTTCGTGAAATCGGTAAAACCGTGATGCTTTCCTCCCATATTCTTCCGGAGCTTGGTACAGTTTGTGATTTAGTGGCAATCGTCGCTAAGGGAGAGTTACGAGCTTTTGGTACAGTAGAAGAAGTCAGTGCCAGTTTGAAAGAAAAGTTGCGTTACTCTTTGATTGTTGATAGTGATCCGCAAGTTGCAGAAGCGACTGTTGCTAATTTTCACAATGTGTCGGATGTATCTTTGTCACACTCTGAAATTCTTTTTACCTTTGATGGTGCGAGAACTGAAATAGCAGATTTGATAAGTGGTCTGGTTAAATCAGGTACAAGAATTACCAGTCTTTCGGAAGAAGAAATTGACCTTGAATCAGTCTTCATGAAGGTGACTTCGGAGGACGATGAGTAATGAACCCAATTTATAAACGAGAGCTGCAACAGTTCCTGAAATCAGGGAAGATCATCTTTTCGATGATTGGCCTGGTGGTTCTGTTGGCGGTGTTTCTCTATTTTTTATGGCCTCGAACCGCAGTCTTCTCGATGGCTTCGAATGAAAGTAAACAGGTGTTCACCGTTTTCTTAATCTGTAACCTTGCCTTTGTTTTGGTTTTGGTACCGGCATTTTGTGCAACCAGTTTAACGACTGAAAAAGAAAACAATACCTTTATCATGCTCTATACGACCATGCTCAAGCCTTTGAATATTCTCAATGGTAAGCTTATGGCCAGTTTGACGATGATTTCGATTATTATCGTTTGTACGATGCCCATATCAGCTTTGTGTTCTATGAGTGGTGGTATCAATCTACCAGTCTTAATGAAGGCCTACATTATTATCTTTGTAACCTCTTTTACCTTTGGTATCATGTCCTTGGCCTGTTCGGCTCTTTGTGAAAGAAGTTCATCTTCTCTGGTGATGAGTTACCTGGTTATTGCAGTTCTGGCTGGTGGAACCTGGTTGCCATTTGCCCTTTTGGGGAATAAGCCGGAATTGCTGGATACTCTTATGGCAGTGCGCTCTATCAGTCCTTTCGATGCTATTTACAGTGTTTTATATCCAGAAGTTTATCAGGCGCAAATGTCCGGTGAATCAACCATTTCGACTTATGCGGCTTATCTCATTTTGAACTTGGTATTGGCACTTATGAGTGCTGGCCTCTTTGTTTACGGTTTCATGTTTAAGTCTTCTAAGAAGACTGCAAAAACGGTGGCGAAAGTTGATTTTACTGAGAAGAGCAGCTTTAAACGCCGTCTTTATTACTTGTGGTTTTTCGACCCCATGCGCCGTAAGAAAAATATCTCGAGTTTCATCAACCCGGTGTTTGTTACAGAGCTTAGAAGTAAGATTATGGGTAATCCGCGATTTACGATCTGGGCCATTGCTATCTGTAGTTCACTTAGTATAACTTTGATGATTTTAACTTCAACTTTCGTAGCTCCAGAATCTGCCGGTGGTTACAGTTCAGTTCAAAAGGCTTCTATAATTTATCAAATAGGTCTTGCGGCTCTTTTGGCGCCAGTTGTTTGCAGTAGTTCGGTCACAACTGAGGTGAACAGTGGAACATTACTGTTAGTCAGAATGTCTCGCATTGGCTCTGTGAAATTTGTTATGGGTAAGCTTTATGCCAGTTTCTTTTATGTACTGATTATCCTTGCTTGCACCATTCCGATTATTCTTTCTTTATTTGTCATGTCGAGTAGTGCGAGTGTAGTAAATATTGTATCATCTCTGGTCATTGTACTCATGACGACGGTTTGTTTGGTTACTGCTGGTTTATGTGCTTCGAGCTTTTGTCAAAAAACTGATTCAGCGACGGCTCTAAGTTATGCATTTTCAGTGATGTTAAGTCTTGGTACTATGGCTGTCTTGTTATTTGCGGAAAACTTAAGCCCAGAGACGCTTGGGGTTTGGCTGACGACAAATCCAGTTGCTGCAGCTTTAAATGTCAGTGCGGGTTCATTTGAAGGTCTAATGCCGGCAAATGCCTGGATTTACAATTTGATATTATTAACTGTTTTATCAGTAGTATTTACGACACTTGCATCTGCAAGGGTGTATCACCTTATGAGAAAGAGGACTTAGCACTGATGATTAATTCCTTTGTTACTTTTATGACTTTGTTGCCGGCGATTCTTCCTACCTGGCAGGAAAAGCCGATGCCTAAAAATTATTTGACTTATGATCTTGAGGGCTACAAATCTGAAATAGCCTTGACAAATAAACAAAAAGAAGCGCTGACTGTCGAGGATCCTGTCTTTCGTTTAAATGTTTTATGGAAGCTTTCATTATTGGAAAATGAAGATGCCGCTAAGGTTATGCTCGATTTTATCGCCACAGAAAATGATCCACTCATGAAAACGGCAGCTTTGCGCTACTTGTATAATTGTACTCTACCTAAAGACGCAAAGTCTACCGTAGAGAAGTTGATCAATGGTCAAACAAGTGAAGGGATTGCCGCAGCGCGCCTCTATTGTCGTTTTGAAAATGCTGACCTTGCTAAAGTGTCGAAACTTTTAAGTAACAGCAGCTTAAAAGATAAAATATCTTTGGTAAAAGCTTTAGCTGAAACAAAAAGAATCACAGCCAAAGAATGGCGCCAAATTTGTAAGGAGTCTACAGAATACTCATTTCGTGTTGTTCCGTTGCATGAAATCGCCAGGAACCCGGATGATGCCAGTATTGATTTTCTAAAGAAAATTCTGAAAGTAGGTTCTCAGTCGGAGAAAGCAGTTATAGCTTTGAATTTGAAGGTAAATGACAAGACCATGCAACTACTTGCTATGTGCCTTTCAGAGAAACATGCAACTGTTCGTTCTGCAGCCGCCGCGGCTGCTTTACAAATTAAAGGTAACAAGTTTCATACTAAGTTGATAAATTTGAGTCGAGACTCAGATTCTGAAGTAAGAAAGTCTGCCGTTAGAAGTTTACAGGCTTATCCAAATAAGTCTTCAGTTGAAGCTTTATACAAAGCTTTAGGAGATAAAGAGCTTTTAGTTCAAAAGGTTGCCGTTGAATCTTTGAAGGTAATTTCTAAGAAATTTGATATTGCCCCATTTATTTCAAAAGGAATTCAAAATGGCAATGTTGGGCTTAGACGGTGGACGGCTCACCTTTTAGGCTTTTTGATCAAAAAGGAAAATGCCAATGCGATCGCAAGCCAGCTGAAAAAAGAAAAAGATTTTGATGCCAGAACGGAGCAGGTTTACGCTCTAGGGCAGTTTAAGTATAAGCTTTCGGCACAGGAAATAAAAAAGCTGAGCACGGATCACGAAAGAGTTAGAGCTGCTCTAATGCACTACCTCGGTAAAATCAATGACAAAAAGTATTTTCAGCTCATGCATGATACAGCCATGAAAGATACCGCTGGATTTGTCCGTTGGGCTTCACTTGAAGCTATGGGGCGAAATGGTGATCCTTGGTTTAACAAAACTTTACTGGCAATCATGAAGGATCTGGATAAAGAAAACATGCGTGATTATCAAGACCGTGCAGTGGCTTGTTGGGCAGCAGGTAAGATACGTGGACTAAGTAAACCGATGATTGAGCTTATGATTAAGTATATGAAGGTTCCTACTATACCAGTAGTCATGGGGCCAAACACTTATGATAACTCACATGTTTTACTGTCGATTCAGTTTGCTTTTTGTGACCAGTATCACTCTCAAAAGCCTGGAGAAATGAAAGATTACTTTTTGAAATTTGCCAAGTTTTTCCATTTCCGTTTTACTAAAGATCGACGCAGTGTCGACTTCCCAAGAAGTTTCCACAATGACAATTATACAGAACAGGGCTTAAGCTACTTAATGAACGAGAAAGCTCCTAGAGTTCATTTGCCAAAACGAAAACTGAACTGGGATTACAAAGAGGCAAAGTAAGTATTGCTTTATGCTGTCTTTGGTGAGTACTCAGCCGCTAGTTCGTAATGTTCATATTTAATGGCGAGATCTAAAGGGGTTTCGCCATTTTTATTTTTATCTTGAATATTTAACCCAGCTTTGATTAAATAATTTACAATGTTGATTCTGCCATGCGCAGCCGCCATGTGTAGAGCTGTATTGCCAATATGATCTTTTGTCTCCAATTTACAGTCTTCACGCACCAGTAGTTTTACATTTGAGAGACAACGGGTTTTAGAGGCGAGATGCAGAGGGGACTCTCCCTGATCGTTTATCGCATTTACATTTAGGCCTTCATTAATTAATGGTACAAGGTTCTTAGGGATTTGATGGCCTGCCATGAGATGTAGAACTGTATTTCCTTTTCCGTCACGCATAAAGTGGATCAGATTGTGTTCTTCAAGAAAATGTTTAAGTAAGGGAAAATTTCCACTTTCGTAAATTTTATCGAAGTCAGCTTTTTGCTTGCCTTTTACTTTTTCTTTAACATCTCGGAAGAATCTACCTACTTTGTCGTTTGTTTTCATGAATTTTTTTCCTGATTTTATGTTAAAAGTTCTTATTTCGTTAGTTGATGGTAAATAGATGCATGAGTCGTTCCAACTTTAAATTTTTTTAAATTTCAAAGAGGTAGGTTGGATTAAAATAGGAAATAATTTATGATGATTGAGAATAAAAAAGTGAATTGAGAAAATGGCCAGTCTGGATAAAAATAAAGTTAAACATCTATGCGTGCGTTACGGGATCATGGCTGTGACGATATACATCACATTTTGCATCATGCTTTACACGATGCAGGAAACAATGTTATTTATTCCCGAGAAAGGAGCTCCATATAGGACACCAAAAAGTGTAGGGCTGAAATTTCAGGATCTTATGCTGAAAAGTGGTAATCACGAAATCAATGCGTGGTATGTAGAGGCAAAAAGCCCAAAGGGCACGGTATTATTTTGTCATGGAAATGCCGGTAACTTGGCCGGGCGCGTTGAGACTGCTAAGGTGTGGGTTGATTTTGGTTATAATATACTTCTTTATGATTATGCGGGGTATGGCAAAAGTACAGGAATACCAAATGAAGCCAATCTTTATAAAGATGTTAAAACCTGTTATGACTGGTTGATAGCAAATGGTATTAACAAGGACGAGATCATTGCTCATGGTCGTTCTTTGGGTGGAGCAAGTGCGAGTTTTATTGCTGTTGAGGAAAGTATTCCATTTCTCATCTTAGAATCAACATTTACGTCAGTGCCGGATATGGCACACCATCAATTCCCATGGTTACCAACGACTCTATT
Organism: Lentisphaerales bacterium; assembly: GCA_022446985.1. Taxonomy (GTDB): domain Bacteria; phylum Verrucomicrobiota; class Lentisphaeria; order Lentisphaerales; family Lentisphaeraceae; genus JAKVBD01. The sequence goes on along the minus strand of JAKVBD010000011.1, from coordinate 79,054 downwards.
GTGTAAGACAAAGCTGAATACAGCTGAACGCTTGAAGAGTTTTACAGGCAAGTTGAAAATACTTCACTCACCGGATGACGAAATAATCCCTTATGAAATGGCTGTGCAGATGGCTAATGAAAATAAAGTCGAGATAATTCAACTTCAGGGTGGTCATAACGGGGTCTATGACCATCAGGAAGAATATCAGCAAATCTTACTCGGCTTTGTAAATGGATTATAGTTAAAAATTAAAATAGTCAATTATTTAACTTTAGTAATTTTATTTAACTATGGTGTCACAAGTTAGAGATTCGTAGACTAGTATTTAGAAAATGGAGTTAACTTGTGAACTTAAATATTATCCTGCCTTTGCTGCTCTTGATCAGCAGTGCTTTTTGCGGAGATCGCCCAAATATAGTTTTTATATTCAGTGATGACCATGCTTCAGAGGCTATCTCAGCTTATGGGTCTCACTTGAAAGATTATGCGAAAACACCCCATCTTGATCGTATAGCTCAAGAAGGTATGCTGTTTAAGAATACTTTTTGCAATAATTCAATCTGCTCTCCCAGCCGTGCTTCCATAATGACAGGTCAATACAGCCATAAAAATGGTGTTTTGAACTTAAATGGTTCTATTATCGATAATTCACCTGTTTTTACTGAGGAATTACAAAAGAGTGGTTATCAAACCTGGTTGGTTGGTAAGTGGCATATTCACTCGAAGCCAAGAGGTTTTGATAAATACAAAGTAGTCAAAGGTCAGGGAAAATACTTCAATCCGACGTTTTACAGTAATACAACGGATGAGTTGGAAAAATTAGAAGGTTACAGTTCAGACGTCTATACTGACAGAGCGTTGCAGTGGCTTGATAAAAGAGACAAAGAAAAGCCTTTTTGTTTACTTTTGCACTTCAAGGCTCCGCATCATGATTACCAGTACCCACCGCGACATAATGAGTTACTGAAGGATGTCAAGATTCCCGAGCCATCGAATCTTTTTGAAGATGTTCACAATGGTGATTCCCACTTGAAGAAAGCTTTCCTGAATGAGTCAAAATTTCATTTATCAAGAAAAGGCGATAACAACGATTATTACGAAAGACATACAGCCGAAATGGAGCCGCATGACGCTTCAAATAATCGAGATAAGTGGCGTGTGGCTTATCAGCATATGGCAAAGACTTATATTCGTTGTGTAACCGCCGTTGATGAAAATGTCGGCCGTGTTCTGGATTACCTTGATAAACACAAACTGGCAGAAAATACCATAGTTGTTTATTCTTCAGATCAAGGTTACTGGTTAGGCCAACATGGGTTCTACGACAAGCGCCTGGCTCTTGAGGAATCATTGAGAATGCCGCTTTTGGTGAGATACCCTAAGTTGACCAAGGCTGGTTCAGTCAGTGAAGATATCTGTATTAATATCGATTATGCACCGACCTTTTTGGATTTAGCCGGTGTAGAAATTCCAGAAGCCATGCAGGGAAAAAGTCTGAAAGGTATTTTAGCGGGGAAGACTCCGGATGATTGGCGCAAGTCAGTGTACTACCGTTACTATGCTTCGCCTAAGCACTCGGCAATTCGCACAGAACGCTATACCTTTATCGAAATTGCTGGTAAGTATGAGCTGTACGACTTAAAGAATGACCCTCAACAAATGAACAATATTGCAGATTCAGTAGAGCATAAAGCGCTTGTTGAGAAATTGAAAAAAGCTAAGTCAGATTACGAAAAAGAAATTGGTTATTCTAAAGCTGCTGTTAAAAATTTAAATCACAGCAATAGACCGCCCAAAAAGGCTAAACCTTAACTTCGCAATTCTTTATTTTTAGCTGGATGGCGAAAAGCAACAAGCATAGCACCGGCATGAAATAAAGAAGGATCCATGAAATGTTCTGGCTGATGATACCCGTCAGCCAGAGAATGGCTGCGAGTGGGAACACTAGCCAGTGCGCTTTGATATACAAAAGCCAGTTGCTCTTGGATGTATTGGATAGTGCAAAGCTTTTACCAGCCCAAAGAATTCTAAAAATAATAAATGGCAGTAACAGGTCAATCGGCCATATCAGCCAAAGATTGGCATTGTGGTGTAAGTCTGTGTGACCGGAAAAGATCCAGTTAAGAAGCAGCATCGCACCTAAGATTCCGATGAATAGGGCAATGAGCAGGCAGGGAACCCACAACATTCTTTCAAGAAGAAGTTTTTCTTTTTTGATGGCGATGATCAATGCTCCGGCAAGAATGAACATCGCAGCAGCAAAGATTTGAAATGAGTTAAGTTTGTAAGGAATCATTTCAGGGTGTTCGGTGAGTATTTTAGATTCAGAAATGAATTTTTGTCCATTGCTCTCGAACTTGAGTAAATGTTCACGAAGCTTCATAGGCAGAAACATCTCTTCCCATACAGACATTTTACGATCTATATCGCTATTCATGAGAATGTCTAAAGGAAGCTGAATTTCAGGATTAGTTGCATAAGCCGAGCGGACTACATCGCGATACTTTATATCTGTTTTTTCATTTGAAAGCTTATTTTTAATTGTGCCTTGCATCGCCAGATCAAAATAGTCACGAACAATTGTGGAGCAGTTATTGAAAAAATATTGGTATTGATACTGCCGGTTTTCAGGGCGGTAATTCCAGTCCAGTTTTTGCAGAAAAATTCTTTTTTGCTCTGGAGTCAGGTTAAGTTTATCTTCCCATACTGTGCGCTTTTCATATTCGTAGTGGCGGATAGCATTTTCGTAAGGGTAGACTCCAAGTTTGTACAGGAGATCTCCTTGATAAAAACGAAGGGAGAAACTAACGGGATCGCTAAAGTCAAAAATGCCCCAGTTGTAGACGAGATCCTGCCCCGTATTTTGATCATGGACTCTGACTGCAGTATGACCAAAGTTATTGTAGACCATGTTACCGACATCGACTGTATGCAGGTAAATGTCTATTTTTTTAAGTCTGGCATCAAGGATTGGGTTTTGAGCTGAAAGAAAGCTAATTAAAAGAAAAAATGAAGAGAGGAAAGTTTTCATTTTTTGAGTGCCGGATTGAGGACTTGCAAGACATTTTCAGCTAATTTTTGCTGGCCTTTAGCATTTGGATGAATACCATCCGGTAAATTCATTTTGGCAACTCCTCCAACATTTTCCAAGAGGAAAGGAATCAGTAAACAGTCATTTTCCTTGGCGAGTTCTGGAAATATATTTTCGAAAGCTTTGGCGTAGTCTTTCCCCATATTTGGCGGGACTTGCATACCGGCGATGAGAATAATGATTTCACTATTGTGAGCTTTAGACTTGGTAATGATTTTTTGAAGGTTCTCTTTAGTTGCTTTGGTATCCAGGCCGCGTAGACCGTCATTGGCTCCAAGAGCAAGGATAAGCACATCGGTCTTATTCTTAAAGTACCAGTCTACACGACGCAGACCACCGGCACTGGTATTACCACTGACTCCGGCATTGATGACTTTGAATTTACCATGTTTGGAAAGTTCTTCGCTCAATAATGCAGGGTAGGCTTGCTCCTTATTGAGGCCATAACCTGCTGTAAGACTGTCTCCCAGACACAGAATTGTCGTTTCTGCGGTCAGGCTGAAACACAGGAAGAAGTAGATGTGAAGACAGCAGCTTTTAAGCATAATTCATAAAAATTTAATTAAGGTTAGTAACTTATAATCCAAGTATTTGTCTCTCATAGACAATGAATACAGAAAAAAGGCTAAAAAGTTATAAAAATTACTCTAATTTATAAGTTTAGCATAAAAAGAATTTGAAAGTCATCTGGAAGTGGAATGAGCGAGATAATACTAGAAGTAAAGAATATTAACCGGCATTATCAAATTGGGGATCACGATCTACATGTATTGAAGGATGTCAGCTTTCAAATTGAAGCGGGGAAAACGGTCGCCATAGTTGGCCCTTCCGGCAGTGGTAAATCAACTTGTTTGAGCCTAACTGCCGGTCTCGATGAACCGAGTAGCGGTGAAATACTTCTTTGCGGCGAAAATCTGCAGAAAATGAATGAGGATCAACGCGCTGAGCTCAGAAGCAAAAATGTCGGTTTTATTTTTCAGTCTTTTCAGTTATTGCCAACTTTGACTGCTCTTGAGAATGTTATGGTGCCGATGGAACTTCAGGGGGGTGCTGGCAAAGAAACTGAAGCTAAAGCCAGAAAGCTTTTAGAGGAAGTCGGCCTTAAAGATCGATGGGAACATTACCCGAATCAATTGTCTGGTGGTGAACAGCAGCGAGTGGCTATTGCCCGTGCATTTATCAATGAACCGAAAGTTTTATTTGCCGACGAACCAACGGGAAATCTCGATACCGAAACTGGCAGGCATATTGAGGAAAGTTTGTTTAGACTCAATAAAAAGTATGGAACGACTTTGGTTTTGGTGACTCACGATAATGAGTTGGCGGCAAAAATGCAGCAGGTCATTCGCCTCAAAGGTGGAGTAATCTGTTCAGAATGAAAGCCTTTTTCTCAAAATGGTGTTGGCAAATGGCCTGGCGTGACAGCCGGGCTCATCGCGGTCGTTTATTTCTCTTCCTATCCTGTATTTGCTTAGGCGTGGCAGCTTTGGTTGCTTTGCGGGCTTTTGGTTCGTCTGTTCGCGACGGCATAGTGGAACAATCACGTTCTTTACTTGGTGGTGATGTCCTAGTTAAAAGTCGCCAGCCGATTCCAAAGGAAGTAGTTAAATCTGTCGATGAGTTAGCAGTTCAAGGTGTGCAAGAGTGGCGCTTTGCCACTATGGGTAAATTTCCGAATTCAGATAATGCTTCCCGCCTCATTCAGCTCAGGGGAGTTGAAAAAGGATTTCCACTTTACGGAGAAATTGGCACCCTTCCGGTAGAGGCTCCGGCAAAATTAAGAGATGGCAGTAAGTCTGCTTTAATTGATGAATCTCTTGTATTTCAATTTGGTATAAAGGTTGGAGATCCGGTAGTTCTTGGTGAGCAGACTTTTACTGTCGCTGGTTATTTAAAATCGTTACCTGGTGAAAGTTTCATAATCTCTGAATTGGCTCCGAGAATTTTAATTGACTTCAAAGATATAGAATCAACTGGTTTGATAGGCTTTGGCAGTCGGGTTCGTTACCGCCATTACTTCAAACTGAATGAGGGCTTCGATAAAGTTGCGTTAAAATATCAGATGGATGATCTGCAGACGGAGCATGGTATACGCTATGAAACTACTGAAGACCGACAAGAGGCCATAGATAAGACGCTTTCAAACTTATTTCATTTCCTGAACCTGGTGGCATTCATAGCTTTACTTCTCGGTGGCATTGGCATTGGCAGTGCGATTCGGGTTCACATAAGCTCCAAATTGCAAAATGCCGCTATTTTGCGTTGTGTGGGAGCTTCAAAGTCACAGTCGATAAATATTTATGTTATTCAGTCTTTGATGATGGGGCTTGTAGGCGGTATCGCCGGTAGTACTTTGGGATTGATCCTTCAGGAATTTATTCCAGCATTGCTAAATAGCTTTTTACCACTGCAAGTTGAAACCAGATTCTCATGGGAAGCCCTTGGACTTGGTATCGGAGCGGGTGTTGTCATCACTTTACTTTTCTCACTGACACCTCTCTTAAAGCTGAATAAAATGACTGCGGCCGATAGTTTGAGAAGTTCCGTCAATATTGATCACATTAAGACCCCTTGGGAGTGGCCAATTAAATTGATCCTGGCCAGCTTGGTAATGGGGTTTTCGATCATGAGTGCTAACACCTTAAAAATTGGCGTTGCCTTGGGCGGGGGTATGCTTGGCAGTTTGCTCTTTTTGGTTTTCCTGGCCTGGGTTTTGATGAATGTTGTTCGCAGAACAGTTCCGGATTTATAGCCATTTACCTGGAAGCAAGGGATTAAAAATCTTTACAGACCGCAGAATCAGACATTGACTTTGATTTGCTCTCTTGGTACAGGAACATTTCTGATCGCGCTGCTGTTTCTAGTTCAGGAAAATATGCTTTATCAGGTCCGCAAAACTGAAGATGGTAATAATCCGAATCTGATTCTTTTTGATATTCAAACAGACCAGGTAGCTGGAGTAAAGAAGATCCTAGAAAAGAATAATCTAAGTGCTATGGATGTCATTCCCATTGTGAATATGCAGCTGAAAACCTTAAAGGGTAAAGAGACTAAGTATTGGCTGGATCGAAACCGCCAGTTAAAGCGTGAAGAACGCATTCCAGGTTGGACTTTGACACGGACTTATAGATCGACATATCGCGATCGTATTTTAGATAGTGAAAAGATTTTGGAAGGAGAGTTTGTCAAAGAGTTTAAAGGCGGACTGCCAACAAAAGAGAATCCTGTACCGGTGACTGTCGAAGGGGGGATTATGGAAAAGATGCATCTCAAAGTCGGTGATACTATGACATTTGATTTGGGTGGCATAGAAATTCCCTGTGTTATTGGCGGTATGCGGCATGTTGAATGGATGCAAATGCGCCCGAATTTCTTTGTGGTCTTTCCAGAAGGTTTGCTAAATGATGCACCGCAAATGATTGTTTCGATCACTAGAACTCCGGATAACCAAACAGCTGCTACTCTTCAAAAAGAGATTACTCAAGAGTTTTCAAATATCTCGGTTTTGGATCTTTCATTGGTAGTTGCAACTATAAGTAATATGCTGAACAAAGCTTCTTTAGCCGTAAAGATTATGGCAGGCTTCAGTATTTTAACCGGTTTGATTATTCTGGTATCTTCATTGCACTTAAGCCAATCGCAAAGACTGCGGGAAAATACTCTTCTTAAAGTTATCGGTGCCTCCAAAAAGCAGGTTCGAAAAATTCTCTTTTCTGAATTTACTTTTCTGGCTTTTATTGCAGCTAATGCGGGGGCGCTCTTAGCTTATCTCGGCAATTATGCCTTAGGTGAATACGTTTTCCAGAATCACATGCCATTCAAATGGAGTGTACTTTTATACAGCAACGCCATTTTAATTCTTTTAACTGTCATAACCGGCTTAATTGTCTCTACAAAAACATATACTAGAACATCGCTGGAATTATTGCGCTCGGAAGTTTAGTGTTAAGGAACATGCTTATGGGTGAGCTTGTTCGGATTTGTTGTACATGGGAGAGGGAATTGACAAACTTTCAGTTAAAATTATTAAGCGGTTTATTATTCAGTCTGGCTATCTGCCTGGGTGTTGTACTGATATTACCGGATAACAAAGTCGCAGAAACTGTGACTCCTGAGTTACCTAAGCAAGTAGTAAAGGTTGAGGAGAAAATTGAAGTCCCTCAAAAACAGATCATCGATGGATTTAATTTTGCTGAAAAGCCTGTCGAGAAGAATAAGCTTGCCTCTGCCGATGAGTTGGATGCTTTTTTTAATGAAATAGAGGCGAATGACAGTCGAGCTTTAGAGGTCGAGACCTTAGTTGCAATTAGTGATTCAAAGCTTGCAGCCAAGGCAGAAGTTGTGCCTCCTCAAAAAAAATCAAAAACACCTTTTAGTGCAGATAATTTACTATCAGAAGATGTTTTTAATTTATCAATTGCTGATTTAAAGAAGAAGTTCAATCACAGGTTTTATTCAGGGAATATAACTCATACACCTAAAGTTAAATCAAAAGTATTTCCATTGGCGACTGAGAGTAAAATTGACTATGACAAAGAGGGGCTCCAATCAGTACGACTATTTTTCAAGCCTAAAGAGCATGCCGAAAATGAAAATGCCTGGAAGACAATCTGGTTGGAGTTACAGGAGACTTTGAATGACAAATATGGTTGTGACTTTAATTGGGAAACTAGAGCGGATGGCTCGATTTTGGGGAAGAGCTCTTCAAATGTTGGTTTGCGTTTTTTTGCTACTTACTACTGCCCAGATTTAATCGATAGAAAATATCTTTCATACATCACCCTTGCCTATGGCATTACAGATTCTCGCATCCATCAGGAGTCGGTAAAGAGGATTCTCCGGGATGCAGACTTAAGAACCTTGGCTAATTATTTTGAGTCTAAAATGTATCTCGCCAAAAGATTCATCGATCTAGATAGTTTGAAGCAACAAATCGGCATGTACTGGAGGGAGAATCAATTTAAAGAGGAAAGTCAAAACTATTTTTATACCGGAATTCAAGAGGGTGATTTATATTCACTGAAAATTTCTTCTAGGGGTTTTCCTGAAATTACCAATTTTCTAGGACGAGATGTTCCCGCTGCAGATTCTTACCACCGTTGGACTACGGTAGATGGTGTAGTTAAAAAGATTGACATTGTTTCAAAAGGTAAGTTGATGCCTCTATTCCAGATTTGGCATGAAAAGAACCTCCCTGCTTTATCCGTACAGTTCACGGGCTCGAAAAATACCAGGTTTTATTACTTGCATGAGTATGATAGAGGATCTCCTAAAAAAATTGTGAAGTTGAAGCATAGCGGATCTATATTCTCAATCGAAGGGTTTACTCGTATTAAGTATACCCAAGTGTTTACATTTAATAAAAAGAACCGTTTGATCGACGCTCTTATTCGCTTTGGAAATGATAACTTCAGGTACTCTGAAGATTCTAAATATAAAGAAAGCTCATTTGCTTATGGTAAGCCCATAAACTACTATGGAAAGTATTCAGATAAATCTCTAAGTGGAGTGCACCTCCGGGTAGTGTTCTCTGGAAGTCGTTCGAGTAATGAAGTGACAAATATCTGGAGTGGAATTAAAACTGATGCAGTTGATAAATTTAGTATAGATCCACTTACAGAAGTTAAAAATATGCTTAAATCTGAAGAGAATAATTGGTTGTTGTCTTATAGAACTCAAGCATCTGAAGATCCTACAGTACGTCAAATTGCCCAGCAACCTGTAGTCAGTACAGCTCCCATAGTTAAAGAGAAGATAGTCCTGACTCCTACGGCAACTGTGAGTGTCAGTACGCTTGAAGAGTTTTTAAACTCTCCAACATTATTTTTTGTGACGGCCAGAGATTTTGAAGCGAATATGCGTAATTTTGGTGCTGTTTGGACGGATAAATTGAAACGTTCTGCACGTTCAGTTACCCCATTGAAAATTGGTTCAACGGTATCTCACGAAACTCTTTTTAATTTTCGTCACGGATCCTTAAGTAAAGTTACTTTGATGGTTTATAACAAAGGCGATCAGGATTTTATTCGTAAAGCAGACTATGTTAACTTGCAGGAAAGAGCACTCGGTAATGTAGAGAAATTTATCAGTAAAAAACTGGCTTATAAACCAAATGCCGGCTTGGCGAGAAATCATTTGTACTGGAGTGTGAGCACTAAGCATTTAGTTAAGCTTGAAAGTAATTTTACGCAAACTAAGAAAAGTTTTTCTGCTGAGTATATTCGACTGAGCTTTACACCTCCGGTTAAAGGTGTGAATGCTGTTAATATTGACAGTATCAGTAGTGATATTCTGACAAATGATGAGCTGATATCGATGGTTAGTAAAGATAAAGACGGTTCAGTTTATATCTCGGGTATCCCTATGGTGGATCAAGGACAGAAGGGATACTGTGCCTGTGCTGCGACAGCGAGAATTCTTAACTACTATGGTAAAGACATTGACCAGCATGAGATCGCTAAATTAGCTTTATCCAGTTCTATGGGTACAGGTCCCGATGAATTGAAGAAAGCCCTGGGGCAGATTTCTACTAAACTAAGATTGCACTTTCAAACAGTGGTAAAGTGCTTTTTAAGTAATGATAATGACATAAAACGCTTTTTAGTGAAGCTTGAAAGAGCTTATAAAAAAGAAGGATATTTCTTTAACAGTCGTTCGCTTAAAGCAGATGAATTAAGTATTGTTTTTGCTAAGATGGCAGCTCAGGAAAACCGTTATAAAGATTTCAAAAAAGGCATTATGCGTTCAATAGATAATGGCAGACCACTGGCTTGGGCTCTTTACCTTGGGATTATGCCTGAAGCTGATATTCCTCAAGCTTCGGGAGGTCATATGAGGTTAATTATTGGCTATAATGAAGTCACTGAGCAAATCTACTATTCGGATACATGGGGAGCAGGGCACGAGAAAAAAGTGATGGATATGCAGTCTGCTTTTTGGGTCAGTGCAGCATTGTGGGAGCTGCGTCCGCGTTAACCATTCACGAAGTGTCTCATATACCAGTATGCATAGCAGATAAACAGTAAGTTTATTATCAGTGCAAAAGCAATCTTTTGTTTTAGAGTAATCATTTTTTCCCTGTCTCGGATTTTTAAGTCGCACTTTGTATACCAAGAAGTTCTCGCTTTAGGGTCGGGCGGTTTGCTAAGCATATTTTGTTAGGTTTTTCTTTTAAAACAACATTTCTTTAATTTTGCTGTATGAAATTGTGTTCAAATACAAGACAGGAATGTCAGAAAACACTTCATAGAATTTCTTGGCGTGTGTCATCATGTTTTTCTGTTGATATAAATGACATAAATGTCACTTTTGTTATATTATTGATTTCTTTGCTTGAAATTCTAAAAAAGAGCGATACGATATGGATGGTTTTGTGAATAAATAGTGATGAGGACTTCATTATGTCTGAATATTATGACGATGAAGAAGAATTCTTCGAAGGCGAAGAAGGCTTTGAAGGTGGTCAGCTCAGTGAGGCTGAGATCATGGAGATACAAGAAGAGTATCGCCGTCGACGTTTAATTGAATCCCTTGTTGGACCTGTCATTTCGACACTCTTCCACGTAGGTCTAATTATAATTCTAGCAATCTTTATAACGGATAAGTACAAATCTGAACCTGCTGAAATCGAAGTGAAGATGGAAGAGGTTGAGGAAGTGCAAATCGAAGAACCTCCGCCGATTGAAGAGCCAGTCGAGGAAGTTATCGAAGAAACTGATACGACGAATCCGGTTTTAACAACTGTAACGATCGAAAATGTTGAAACTAACGATGCAGCTTTAGAAGATGTGAATGACGAAGCACCTTCTACTGAAGATGATTCTACAGTAGAAGCAGTTTCAGACGTAACTGTTTCTCCTTCAGCATTTGCTTCGCCAACAGTATTTGGTGGTCGTGGTGCAGCAGGTAGAGCTTCTTCAGTATCTAAATACGGTGGTTCTAGAGTAGGTCAGGAAAAGTTACTTAAAGCTCTTTACTGGCTCAAAAAGGTTCAAAATCCTGATGGTTCATGGGCTGACACGAAAGGCTATCAGCAAGCAATGACTGGTTTAGCTCTTTTAACTTTCTTGGCACATGGTGAAACCCCCACATCAAAAGAGTTCGGTACCACTGTTCGTAAAGCGATGGAGTGGTTGGCAAACAGTCCAACTGATATCAAAGGCTCTCATGCTTATCCTCATGCTATTAAGGCTTACGCACTTGCAGAAGCTTATGCAATGACTGGTGTCTCAATTCTAGAAGATGCGATGAACAAAAGTATCCGTATAATCATTGATGGCCAAAATGACAATGGTTGTCTTGATTACAACTATAAGAAGCATGGTCGAGTAGACCTTTCGTTTGCAGGTTGGAATTATCAGGCCCTTAAAGCTGCTTATGGTGCTGGTTGTGAAGAAAAAGGTTTAACAAACGCAATTTTTAAAGGTGTTGAATGGCTGAAAGGTCAGGCAGCTTCCGACGAAGCAGGTAAAGGCTTTCCTTATGCTATTAAAGATGGCGCGCCAATTGGTAAAGGTAAACACACAATGCGAGCTGTTGGTGTTCTTTGCCTTCAGTTGTTTGGTGAGGGTAAGACTCCAGAAATGAAAGATGAAATAAAGGCTATTTCAACAGTAGACTATGAAAAGTTAAGTTGGGCAAATCCTCCAGTTGAAGCACTTTATGGTTGGTACTATGCGACTCAGTGTATGTTCCAGCAGGGAGGAAAAGAGTGGAAAGCCTGGAACCGTAAGTTCCAAACAGAGATTGGCAATAATCAGAATCCCGAAGGTTACTGGGAAAGTCCAGGTAAGATTCATGGCCCAAAGCCAGGAACTTTAGATGATAAAGTTTACGCAACTACACTTTGTGCTCTTATGTTGACTGTTTACTATCGTTACCTTCCTTCTACAAAAGGTGCGATTGGTGGAAATGCAGCTAAGAAAGAAAAGAAGCCAGTCATGGAAGAGGAAGGTCTTGATCTTATTGATTAAGAGAATTTCTCATTAAGTCTTTTAAAGCCCGGTTAATCCGGGCTTTTTTGTTACTCCATATATTGATTTTATCAATGTTTTTCTAATTAATATTTGATTTTATATTTTTAATGAGCGGCTTTATCTTAAGTCATGCAATTATTGAAAGGAGCAAAGCATGGTTCAGGAAAGAGAAACAAAAGTAGAATTCAGTCAGCTTACTGGGACTCAACAGACAATTAAGGCAAAGTTTCTTTATCCTATTTTGGAGAAAGCGAGCGGTCTAAGTAAAGTTAAAAAAATATATTCTGGTGAACTAAGTCAGTGTGATGAAGATGAGTTTCTGGAAAAGGCTATTCAGATTCTTAAGTTGAAGTATGATTTGGATCTTAATTCTCTACAGAATATCCCTTCCGAGGGGCCAGTAATCCTTGTTGCGAATCATCCATTTGGAGTTCATGATGCACTACTTTTAAATACGATTTTAAAAGAAGCACGCCCGGATTATAAGATTATGGCGAATGGCTTTTTTACTGCGATAGAACCTTTGAAAGAGCGCTTAATTTTAGTTGATGCTTTCACTAACAAAAATAAAGAAAACTTAACCCCTTTAAAACAATCTGTAAAATTTCTGAAAAATGGTGGGGCTCTCGGAGTCTTTCCCGCTGGTTCAGTTTCACATTTAGAAGTGAACAAGAAGCATGTAACAGATTCAGAATGGTCCAGTACGATAGCAGGTCTGGTTGAGATGACTGGAGCTACTGTTGTACCAATATTTTTTTCTGGTAGAAACAGTAGAAGTTTCAATATTCTTGGGATGCTGAATGATAAATTGCGAACGGCGATGCTACCCCGTGAAATCTTTAAATCTAAGAAACGAATTTCTGTTAAAATTGGCCGCGCTATATCCGGTGCTTATTTGAAGAGTTTACCAAATAGGCGACAAATGGCAGACTATTTGAAGATGCGTTGCTATTTGTTAAGCGATATCAGTAATAAAAATATTGTGGAGTGTAGAGAAGACGCGCGTAAGTTAAAGAAAGTTGCTCCTCCTTTACCAGTGGAAGAATTGATTAATGAGATAGATGCTTTGCCAACTTCAGTAAAGCTTATTAATTATAAGGATTTATCAGTTTTTTGTTGCCGGTCTAAGTCCATACCTAATATACTGCACGAAATTGGCCGTTTGCGGGAAATTACTTTTAGAGAGGTCGAGGAGGGCAGTGGTCAGGAGTTAGACCTTGATGAATACGATGAAAAGTACCTCCACCTTTTTATTTGGAATCATTCAAAGAATGAAGTAGTCGGGGCTTACCGTATGGGAGAAGTCGATAAGCTTCTCGAAGAAGGAGTGAGTTCTTTGTATACATCGAATTTTTACCAATATAACAATGAGTTTCTTGAAGAGCATAAATGTGCTTTAGAGATGGGACGTTCATTTATACGTAAAGAGTACCAAAGAAAACCATACTCATTACTCCTGCTATGGAGAGGTATTTGTACTTACATTGTTCGAAATCCTCAGTATAAGTATCTCTTCGGGGCTGTTTCAATGAGTGATGATTATGACCCTCGTTCAAGAGCATTAACCGCAGCTCTATTGTTGGATAGGCAGCACCAGTTGCAAGCTATAGCTCCTGTAAATATTCCAGTGCATTCAGAGATCAAAGAGTTTTGTAAAAAATACAGCTTTGAAAAATCTGAGGATTTATCACAACTGGTAAAGGGTATAGAAAAAGATGGGAAAGACATTCCTGTGCTTATTAAACAATATATGAAGTTAGGTGGTCGCTTTCATAGTTTCAGCGTCGATGAAGACTTTGGGAATACACTCGATGGATTGATCGTAGTGGATCTTACTAAAGCTCCGGACAGAAGCTTAAAGCAATATATGGGAGAGGGAACTCAGGGATATCTGGATTTTCACCGTCAGCAATAACGGTTGAGGGCTGTTAAAGGCGGTTATGTTACCGCCTTTGACAAAATCTTTTTACTCCCTGGGTTTAGGAAATAGACTAGGGTGTTTTTCTTTGACAGAATCAATGTTCTGTGGAGTAATTATAAGGTATCGTTTATTGAAAGCTTCCTGAACAGAATCAGGTATAGGTTGTTCATCAATAGTCGGGTTTGGTTTCCATAAGCTCATCGCGCCAATCAGTCCATCATAAAAGAGTGGTTCGAGATTACCAACATAACCGTTGTATACTCCGAGAAGTGGATATTTCTTACCAGGGACTCTTTTATAGATACTTGGATCATCTTCATCTGGTATCATTTCAAAGATCCCAATTTGATAAAGCTGGTCTTCACTAAATGGCAGAGGGACTAAGGTAATTACCATGTCGCAATCTTGATTGGCATCTATAACTTTGTTGAAATCTTCAGCAGTCATTTCAAGCATTGCTTCTTCAGCCATCTCATCTGTAGTGTCAATAATCTTAATCGGTACTGGCCGAATTTCGTTTATCTTGCCACCAAAGCCTTCTTTAAAGGCATCTACAAGTCTTTGAATTTCTGTCATGCTGTTGCCGAAGACAGGGTGGTGAATGAGCAAGCATTTGCCAGAGTCATTATAGATGTTTGCTAAGGTATTAGCTAAAATGATACATTGAGCCTTTTGGTAATCTTTTTCTCTTTTGATAGCAACATGATCAATGGTGCTTCGACAAAGATTGGTCCACAAAGCAGTAATAATGATTAGAATACCACACACGATTGTAAGTAATTTTCCCCATTGAGCTCCCTTCCTCTTAAACTGTGCCTGTCCGTAGAACATGCCTCCCGCTAAAACAAGCATGAATACTACAGAACCCCAAGGAAATCCCATGACGCCTCCGACTAAAATTATCTACGACTGAAAATAAACACCACTGCAAGAAAGCAGACTATGCCTTGAACTATTAATACCGGCTCATCCTTGTAGGCGATAAAAATATCTCCTTCAGTATTACTCTCTATGAAGTTGATGAAATCCACTCCAAGTCTTACTGCAAAAAAGCTGATAATCAAGGCAATCAAGCAGGATATTAGCGTAAAAGAATTACTCGTAAGAGACTGCTCCAAAGACTGAATTGGAGCTTTATCTGAACAACCTAACCGTTTTCTCATAATAACCTGTGCTATTTACTTAGTTATAACGTTTTAGCCCAACGTTTTCAAGTTGTGTTCTGCTTATAAAAAATGAAAATATTACAGATGAGTCAAATATGTTAGTTTTACTGTATTAGGCGAGTGCGCTTTCATTTCCAGAATCCATGACAAATAGACAACTGGATCGTGAAGTTTTCATAAGGTTAAGCATCATGTCACGGTTTACCTGGTGACTGACTCCAAAGATATTCAGATCAGCTCTGGGCGCAGTAGATAAGTACTCTATAAATTGGCCGTGACTGACGTGAATTTTTATATTTGAAGTCATGCGGGTGACATCCATGAGAGATTTAAGGAATTGCGTTGCAACTTTTTTGTTTTCTTCTTTTTCGACAACACAGAGCAAGCGTACATCAGCATCCCAATTTTTTTGAAGCTGGTAACTGAGAAGTATAGCGTAATCGAGATTGGCTCTTTTCATATCTAATTTCCAGTCTGGAGATTGGTCTCTAACCCATAGGTTAATTGTTCTTTCACGACCAAGGCCGGAGGTCTGGTGACGAGCCATAAGAATGGCGGCCATATTGTGATTTCTGGCAATTTGAATAAGTGATTCAAGTTCTTCTTGACTTCGATAATCGACTGTTTCAAATATGGTGTTTGGATGAAAGAAGGAGCCATTCATAACCGATGCTGCAGCACTTATCGCAACTGCATAATTTTTGGCTTGCATGGTAGAGGTGGAGGCAAAAATGTCTTCTTTTTGCATATCATGGATAAGAGGTTCAAGGTTTTTTAGATAGGAGTTAGCGTCTTTGTCGTATACAAGGCCAACGGCTTGTACTGACCCTTGTGGATGACATAGAGCTTTTAGTAAACGGAACTGGCCTTCGAAAAAAGTGTCATTTTCGACAGGGACCATCATGTCTGGCTTCCACGATCGTTTTGGTGCTTTGTTTTGTGATACACAGACTTTCTTGGCTGCCCAGTTTGCGATACTCACCAGCAAGCCTGAGTGGACTGTTTCCCATGGGGTTTCCAGCTGCTTTCGGTCAAGGTAAATATACAGTGCAATAATGATCGAAATGGAGATTAGGCCAGTGAGTGGAGAGATAACAATAATAGCCGTTAGACAGCATACACTACCAAGGATTGGAACTATTTTTGGGATCCTGAATTCTGGTCTGAAACTTATGAGGTTTAGAGATTGTTCAATAAAAAGGACAACATTTATAGTCAGGTAAGTCAATAAAAAGAACATCGTCAGGATACGTGCGATGGTATTTAAATCACCGGCCAGGGCAGCGACAAGGACCATAGCACCAGTAAAGAGCATAGCTGTATGAGGTTCGCCGTTCTTTTCTCTTTTTAGCCAGCCGGATCCAGGAACAATTTTATGCTCTGCTAAGGCTTGTAAAACTCTTGGGGCTGCTGCCAGTGAACTGAGAGTTGCTGTAAAGCAGGAGCATATCAGTCCAAGAGCAACAAGTTGAGGCCACTTTGACTTTTCCAGGCCGATGGTTTTAACCGCCCTAAGTTCTTCGGGAGTCGCTACCATAGAGTAATAGACCGCAGCTAGTAAATAGATGGCTAAAGATGGCAACCATGCTCCCATGGTTCCAATGGGTATGCTTTTTTTAGGGTTTTCCAGGCTGCCAGACATACTGGCCCCAACCATAATACCGGTTGCAGCAGGAAAGAAAACGGCAAAAAGACCCCAGAAGCTGGTGTCTGAGTAGCTGCCCCAGACTTCAGGATTAAGACGGGTTGTTTCTTGGGCTCCGGCATACATTGACAAGAGTGCACCGATTATGAGAAGCATGACGAGTAGCTGGACTTTGAAAGCCAGTTTTGTACTTACGTAGACCAGTAGAAAAGCAGTTGTGAAAAGAATGAGTATGATATACGGCTGATAAACATAGTGCTCAGGGTATAAGAAGTACCAGCCTTCTATGAAACCGTGGATATACATCGCTGCAGACAGTCCCTGAGCGAGAAAAAGCGGGATACCAATAGCACCGCCCATTTCTAAGCCGAGACTCTGGCTGACAAGAGAGAATACACCGCCAGCACCGACTCTGGTATTTGAGGTAATCGATGAGATAGATAAGGCGGTCATACCTGTTATGAGGTAAGCAGTCAAAATAACCAGGATGGCACCGAAAAGCCCGGCATTTCCAACTAACCAGCCTTCCCGCAAATAAAGCATGACACCAATGATAGTCAGAAGAGTTGGCCTGAAAACTCCATGGAATGTACCAAACTTTTGCCCTTCAAGTAGGGTGGAATCGGATGGTATTTTGTTAGTTGGTACCTGCATAGTCCTCTCTTACTCGATACATAAGAACTATACAATGCCTCATGCTCAATGGTAGAGAGTAATAGTGAATAATTTGAATTTAATTGAAGCTGATTAGATTTTAGGCATACTTCTGCGTAAATTCATTGTTAGTAGCTTTGTTTTTTAGTGTACTTATTCTGGAGAATTTCGCGGAGAAATATATAGTGGTGCTTTTCTCTTGAAGTTTGATGACTTGAAATTTCTTCAGGAAAAGATGACTATTATTAATAAATGATTAAGTAATTGTGAGGCACACTGTAACTACATATGCAGCTTTCTGATTCAGACGATGAGGGCTCGAGTCACTCGAGAGGCTCAGGTTTAAAGTATGTTAAATGGGGGATTAAATTATGACCCTGTTATTGGTAGTCAGCTTTGTAGTTTTATTACTATCTGCGTTGTGCTCAGGTTCTGAAGCGGCATTGTTTTCTGTTTCAGAAATCAAAGTGAAAACGCGAGCCGAAGAAGGCGATAGTAAAGCGCAAGCTTTACAGAAAATTCAAAATGACATGTCTCGTCCCATAGCGGCCATAGTCATACTGAATAACATTGCCAATATTTCTGGAAGTATGATGATTGGTAAGATGGCTGCTGTGCAGTTAGGAACTCTTCAAGGTGTTTTTTCTGGAGTCTTTACTTTTGCGGTTATTATCTGTGCAGAAATAATTCCTAAAACATTTGGTGAAAAATATTCAGACCCTATAGCTTTTTGGATTGCAAAACCTGTTTTGTTCATGACCTGGTTGTTTCATTATCTTTTGCTAATTGTCGACCTGTTTACAAGGCCTTTTACAAAGGATGAGAAACCCTCTGGTACACTCTCTCATGAAAATGAAATCCGTATGATGGCCCATATGGGAAGTAGTCAGGGGATCATCAATAAAAATGAGTCTGTACTTATATCTAAAGTACTTGAAATGGATGATGTGACTGCCAGTGAAATCATGACTCCCCGGGTGATGATGACATGTTTAGACAAAAAGTTAAAGCTTCAAGAAGTTAAAGATAAAATTATTGACTTCTCACACAGCCGAATTGCGATAATCGATGATGAACCGGATAATGTTGTGGGGATTGCTTATAAAAATGAGTTGTTGATTGCTATGGTGAACAACGAGTATAGCAAAACTCTTGAAGAGTTTACACACAAAGTTAAATTTGTCCCTGAACAGGCAACGGCAGATAAGCTTCTACGGTCTTTTCAGGCATCGCGTCAACATTTGGCCATAGTTATTGATCAGTACTCAGGTGTCGCTGGAGTTGTGACCCTCGAAGATGTACTTGAAGTTATGACCGGGGAAATAGTTGACGAGACAGACCTGGCTATCGATTTACAGCGTTTAGCCCGCGAAAACCGGGAGACTAAGGTTGATTTGAAAAAGTTCGAAGAAACTGATACCGAGGCTGATGTCTTAGGGACGTAGGTTATTAATTATCTCAGCCAGTTCATTTGCCTGATCGATAGTATGACCCAGTAGAGTATTGTGATCATCTGATCCTGCTTTACCGACAGCGTCACTGATAACTCCAAGGTTGTCACAGATATCACCTAACTGTTGACTATTCATCTTAAGGAAATCATTGTAAGTGTCGATAGTCGAAATTATTTCTTGATATTTAAGACATCTGTCAATGTTGATGGCGATGAGTTCCGTTAGCATCTGTAGAGTCGTACGGATGTGGTCAGGTAGCTTGCCAGTCATCATTTTATCGGCATAAATAATTCCTCTAAGAACATCCTTTTTAGTTTCTTTGTCGTGAAGAATTAAAGGAAGGCAAACAACAGATTTAATGTTAAAGTCACGCATAGAAACAGTCGATTCAGTACTTGTGTCTGCATCGTCGATAATGACTGCACCATTAGCTTTGATGACTTTTTTAAGCATGCTCTTGCTGATGGTGTAATCTTTTTCGAAAAAATCACTGCCTTTTTTTCTGGATGTGACTTCTTTTAGGCTCATTTGCTCTTGTTTGTAGTCGATAATGAATCCATAACCGCGATCCATACCAGTTACAGAAAGCACTGCGTCTATTGCTGAGCTGTAGAGGTCCTTAAGGTCAAGAGCGCCTTGAAATTCTTTCATGTAACCCAGGACGAGCATTAAACGCCCTGCCATTGGGCTCATTCCGCTGTCTTCAAGTTGCTTTCTGGCCGTAGTTGTCATTATTGCCTTTTATAGAGTGATTAAATAAAAAATATAATAGACGACGTGTCTGTGTATTACAAATAACTCTGCGGAGTAGAATTAGTACTTTTCGCCATTTAGAGTGATTGTTATGCTACGAGAAGAGCCGAAGTCTCGATGTTCACAAAGATAAATACCTTGCCATGTTCCCATATTTAGGTTTCCATTTGTGATAGGTATGTTCATGGAGCAGCCAAGGATGGAGCTTTTGAGGTGTGCTGGCATATCGTCATCACCTTCATAAGTATGGATATAGTAAGGAGCTCTTTCAGGGACCATCTTATTGAAATGACTTTCAAAGTCTGTTCTGACACTTGGGTCGGCATTTTCATTGATGGTCAGGCTGGCTGAAGTATGTTTGATAAATAGATTTGCCAGACCGATTTTAAAATCCTTCAGTTCGGGTAGTTGTTGAAGTATTTCTCCAGTGACAAGATGAAAACCCCTTTGATAGGCAGGCATGTGAATTGTTTTTTGAAACCAGCTCATTCTATGACAGTCTTCTCCAGTTTACTTTCCAGTGAATCAAGATAAAAGTTCCAATCTGAAAAATACTTATCAAAACGTTTTTTGGAAAGTTCGTTTACTTGTAAAACGTATTTATAGTTTTCCTTTCGCCTTTCTCCAGATTGTTCGAGTTCATTAAGATAATTTATAAGCTGCTTAAGGTGAGTGACCGATTTATTAAATTCATTTCTGGCTAGGACGATCTTTTCAGCGAAATCTTCTCTTTCGTCATTTTTAAGGTCTTTTAAGGCATCAATAAATAGAGATAAAGAAGGCCTGAGAGTTTCCGGTGCCGTTAAAAATATCTTGAAGAAGTCTTGCTCTATAAACGAGATCACTGCAAAATTTATGTCTTCATCTTCATCTTCAAAGAGTTCCTCGAGAGGGATCCTTTCGGTTTTGCGGCTGCCTGGCCTCATAGCAGGAATGGAAAAGAGGTCATGTACTTTTTGGTAGATGACTTCTGGAGGATATGGGTTTAGTATATGAAAGCAAACTTGAGTGCACGCCTTGATGAACCATCGCTGGCGGACAGTTTTGGATTTTAGGGAGGTAAAATGTTCTGTCAGAAGAGCAAGGCAGTCTTCTTGCTTAAATTTTTGTAGAAAGGCAAGCAGTTTTGAGCGGCCGCTGGGTATCTGGTTTAACGTTGACAAGAAAACTGAGCAATACTCAGAGTATAACCTGTAGAGCCAAAAACTTTGTGGTGATGGGGGAGACTGTGTGAGTAGTTCATCTAGTTTTGGGTATTTATTTGCAACTATTGAGTAGCGGGTTGCAGGGTACTTCTCTTCTGTAGATAGGGTGTCATAGAGGCGCATGTTAAACACATGAGCAGCAATTACCCAGGCTGGTGCTTTAGTACTTTGAGGCGCACCAAGGCCAACTATAGTACGGCGCATCATTTTTGAGAGAATGCGTTCCAGAATGGTGTATTCATTTAAGTGATGTAGTTCTTTTCGTTTAAAATAGACAACATTGTAGAAATCCTTTGAGGGAGGATTCCCTTCTAGAAAAACGTACAGTTTTGGAGTTTGAGGAGAAACTTTGATAAAGTGTTTGTTAAGTTTTTCCTGGCAAAATTTTACGACATTTATCAGTTCTTGGGCATCAGTATCTTTTTTATCGACTTGAAACTCTAACCTCAAGTTAAGAAAACGTTCAGTGTGATAATTATTTTGTCCAAAGCAAAAGCTTGTGACAATGCTTATAAAGATGAATGTGATTTTTCTGAACATAGTTACCAATTGAATTATCTTCTCTTCATTTAAATCCTGTGTTGGTAAATTCAATGCTTTTTTTGTGAAAAAGGCGTTACCGTTATTAACGGGAACGTTTATTCCTGTTGGACTTTACAGATACTTTTCCTGCAGGTTGATGCTTGCGAATCCATTCAGTGAACTTGGATATTTCTGGATGATTGATGAGCATTGTAAAAGAATTATAGGTCTCATCCATGTCTTTTTCGGAAATAGTAGCATGCAGCTGATTATGGCATTCCCGGCAAATTTCAATAACACTTTTAAGAGCGTCTTTGCTGTGCCTTTTTTGCGTTTTTTTATTTTTATGACGACTAACGGGGATTAAGTGGTGTTTAGTGAGTCGGCGTTCTCTGTAGCAGATGGCGCATTTCATATGTATTTTACCCCAATTTGAGTCTTTGAAATAGCTTTGCATTCAATTTACATCCATCTAGATTAGCTTAAAATATTTTCTGGAGAAATAGTGAAGAAGGTTATTATAACAGGTGCGAGTTCAGGTATAGGTCGTGGGCTTGCTAAAAAGTATCTTGAATTGGGGTGGATGGTATTTGCCGTCAGTCGACGTGAGAGCCCAATTAAGCATGAAAATTTCAAAAATGTTCAGGCTGACTTGAGTGACTTTACAAATGTTCCAGGGGCTTTGTTTGAACTTTTAGGTAAGCCAGAGCATCTGGATTTAGTGGTTTTAAATGCCGGTATTTTAGGTGAAATTGTTGATATGGCTGATGTCGACATTGCCAGCATGAAAAAAACCATGGATATAAATCTCTGGAGTAACAAAGTTATTTTAGATTGGTTGTTTAAACATTCTGGGGTAGTAGAGCAGGTCGTTGCGATCTCTTCTGGAGCAGCTGTAAACGGAAATCGAGGTTGGAATGGCTACTCAATTTCTAAAGCTGCACTGAATATGCTCGTAAAACTGTATGCAGCGGAAAACCCTTCGACTCATTTTTGTTCTTTAGCTCCGGGATTAGTCGATACTGCCATGCAGGATTACCTCTGCGGGCAAAAAGAAACAGAGAAGTTTCCTTCTTTGTCAAAAATTCAGAGTTCCAGAGGTACCAAAAGTATGCCGACTCCGGAACAAGTGTCTGAAAAGCTGTGTCATGTCATAGCGGAAGTGACTTCATTTCAAAGTGGTTGCTTTAAAGATATTCGAAAAATGTAAGATTTTACAAAAAAGTTACATAGCTGTTAAAGAGTTTGGGCAAGACTCGTATATATATGATAAGGCCTCCAAGCTCGAGGCCGCCTTTGATTAGGGTTGAATTTTTAAGAAACTATGGTAAAGATTCGGCGGTAAAGATTTTTTTAAGAAGGGAGAAGCACAGTGAAGCCTGTTTTATTTTTTATTTTATTAATATTTAAAATTTCCATTTTTAGTCAGACTCTGGACACGGACAACATTTACTACAGAGTTTATGAGGCTGCTAAAAAGGCCAAGGCAAATGATAAAGAGGGTATTATAACTCTTTACAGAATGTCCCTGGAAGATCATGAAGACACAGAGCTAAATAAGTTGATGATCAAGCCGGTTATGCTCAGTATGATTAAAAGTAGCAGTAAGATTTTAAAAAAATATATGCCTGCAGTAGATGCCAAATTTATCGGATTGGGAATGATGGAATTTCTCGAGCAAGAACCTCTTCAAGTCAAATGCCCGCGATGTTCTGGAGATGGGATCGAAGAGTTGAAATGTAAGGACAGCTATAACGGGGTATGTAAAAACTGTAAAGGTAAGGGTACGATTTCTTACAAAGGGCTTGGAGGTGAGCTCGTTGTTAAGAAATGTGTCACATGTGAAGGTACTGGTAAATGTTTGAAGTGTGAAGGTACAGGAATCATTAAAAGAGAGTGCCGTATTTGCTTTGGTAAGGGGACAGTTTTTTCAAAAAATGCTGTACCGGGTGAATACGTTAAGTCCCTGACACACATCATAAACTTTCTTCCAAAGCATGCGGCCAGCAAAGAAGTTTATATTACACCTCAAATCATTGTAGCTGTTAAGCGTCAAGAGTTACAAAGGGAGTTGCAGGCTGTCAAAGCTGCTAAAGAAAATCAATTGGCAGAGCGTGAAGCTAAGAGGAAGGCTAAGAATGAAGCGCTTATGGCAGCTAAAAAAGAAGCTAATGTTGCTTCTGTTCGTAAATCTTCACCAGGATATGATTCAAAACTCGATCACCCTTTGCTGGAGTTTAATCAGTTTTTTAGAAATAGAGAGCGTATTTCAAAGCAGAGTCTCTATACAAATGCTGAAGCAAAATACGCAGATGGTAAACCTACTTTAACTATTGATGTCGGCCCGAATGTAGTTAGAGCTGAGTCCAGCTTAAGAATGCAGTACCTGGAGGCTTTCTATCGCTTTTGGAAGTTGCGCTGTACGAATAATCGCGTTGGCTCCAACGTAGGTTTTATAGTGACTTACAAAGGCAAAAAGATTGCTGAACTTATCGACGGTAAAATAGTCGTTGGTTAATTATATTTTTGAATAAGCGTTAAAAACGCATTGCCAATTTGTTCAACTTTTTGGGCATTCACTCCATGAATGCTCAAGAGCTCTTTTTCCGATACAGGTCTTTGAGTAGCAAGTTCTTTTAAAGTCATATTATTAAATATCTGAAATGGCTGTAACTCTGAGTCCATAGCTACCTTATTCCGCAAACTTCTTAGTTCTTCGTATAGTTCTTGTGAAAATTCTTTTTTTACAGGAGCAGGGTTTTGAGCAAATAATTCGCCAAAAAATGCGTCACTTTGAGGCTCTTC
This sequence comes from Lentisphaerales bacterium, assembly GCA_022446985.1. GTDB lineage: Bacteria > Verrucomicrobiota > Lentisphaeria > Lentisphaerales > Lentisphaeraceae > JAKVBD01. The sequence continues at coordinate 54,881 of JAKVBD010000011.1, read as the reverse complement.
AGCTGTAGTTTCTTCGACTTTTACAATTTCTGGTTCGTCAACATTCTCTATGACTTCAGGATCTGAATTTTTAGGCTTGCCGAATAAAGGCCCTTCTTTTTTCTTTTTGGCGAAGAGGGGTCCTTCTTTTTTCTTCCTTGGTTGACGCTTGGCAAATTCCATGCGGATCTCACCACCTCTTAAAGCCCCTTCTCCTCTTTCAGAAATTTCTACCGTTGGGTACTTTCCGCGGCTTTTTTCTAAATAGCCAAATGCCTCAAGACTTTTGATATATTCGATAATCTGCGTCTGGTCATATTGTTTGAGTTTCCCATAGAAAGGAGAAAAGTTTAGTTTCGAGTCAAAGATTTGTTTACTAGTTGATCCACTGAGCATAGCTGCGAGTTTTACTTTGCCTATATAGCCGCTGTGTTTTTCGGCTGCGCGTAAAATGATGCGCATAGATTTTTGTTCATTTAAGTCGGCTTTTCTAAGTTCAACTTTACCATACCTTGAACTTTGGCAACGGTCACAGGTTTGGCAGCTGTAGTCTTCTTCATCCTGCCCAAAATAAGAAATCATAAAATTTTGGCGGCATTGTCTGGTCTGGACATAACTTAAAACTTTATTCAGTTTGTCATAGTCTTGATCGGCTTTTTTGTTGAGCTCAGTAAAATCTATGTCGATATCCGGGGCATCGTTTTTGATGACAATTGACCTTCCTGAAAATGGTACTTCCCAGTTGATTTCATTGCCATTTAAGGCTCTAAGAACCCGTTTAACTTGATCGCCGTTTAAGCCGGATATTTGTTCGAGTTCTCTATAGGTGACATTCAGGCCACTAGCTAGTTGATCTCGCCAATAGTGTATGGCACGTGCCAAAAATATAGATCTTTGGGTTCTGATATTGCTGTGCTGCTGGTAGAGCTCTTGCAAGTTTCCGGAGATTTTCAAAGAGCCTTTATTTTGCTGACGAAAGCCACGCTCGATATACTGACTTTTTTCAAGGATTTTAAGTGCCCCGGAAATTTGTTGGTCGCTCTTGGCGGAACTTACATGGGCACTGATCTCAGTTTGTGAAATCTCAAGTCGTTGAAGTTCTTCACGGAAAGCATATCCCCTTAGAAATTGCCAAACTTCACGTACGAGTTTTTCGCCGGGATTATTGAGTTCTATGAGAAATTCATGGATAAACTTATCAGCAAAATTGTAGAGGATGACACACTCTGACTGTTCTCCATCTCTGCCGGCACGACCAGCTTCCTGATAGTAAGCTTCTAAAGATCCAGGATAGTTGTAGTGAATGACTTTGCGGATATCCGGCCGGTCAATACCCATACCAAAAGCATTGGTGGCAACCATAACCGGACAGGCATCTTCTATAAAGTAATTTTGGGCGTCTTCGCGTTCTTTGTCACTCATGCCCGCATGATAACCACGTATACCGAAGCCAGAGCAAAGTTCATCGACATTTTTCCTCGAGGAGCAGTATATAAGTGTCGGGACTTTTTCAGCTAGCGCTTTGCGGATATATTGTTCGCGCTTGTTACCATTGCACTCTTCAACTTTAAAAGTGAGATTGGGGCGAGTGAAACCGGTAACCAGGAAATCCATGTCCGGTCTTTTTAGCTGAACTTTTATATCTTCCCTGACGATCTCAGTTGCAGTCGCAGTAAAGGCACAGACTTGCTTTATGTTTAGCTCTTCACAAAATTCTCCGACACGGGCATAGTCGGGGCGGAAATCGTGACCCCATTGGCTTATACAGTGAGCTTCATCGACAATCAGGCAGTCAGGCGGGTGACTAAGAAGCATTTGCTTAAAATGACGCGCTCTTAATCTTTCAGGAGCGACGTAGAGCATCTTGGCTTCGCCGTTTATGACTTTGGCGAGGTTTTCTGTTTGCTCTCTTTCGTTCTGGGTGCTGTTAACATAGACAGCAGGTATTCCCTTCGCCCTTAGGTTATCAACCTGATCTTTCATCAGGGCAATAAGGGGTGAGATGATAATGGAATACCCGGGTTTTAAGAGAACCGGGAGCTGATAGCAAATAGATTTACCAGCACCGGTAGGCATGACAAGACATATGTCATTTCCCTCATTAACTTTGGAGATGGCTTCAAGCTGACCTTCGAGAAAATTGTCGAAGCCAAAGTACTTCTTTAAAGAAGAAGTTAAAAGTTCGCTCATCTACCGCCGTACTTTTTAAAGTCTTTGAGATTGATTTTCAATTTATTGAACTTGTAGTTAAGAACACGTGGTGTGGTATTCAAAGAGCGGGCTGCCGCTGCTGCATTACCACGGTGACGTTTCAACGCTTCAACAATCAGCTCACGCTCATACGTGTTAACTGCTGCAGCCAGATCGTTTACAGAAGAAAGATCTGGAGTGTTTTCTGTTTGCGTCTGAGTTTGTAGTGATGGAGGCAGGTTATAGCCGTGAATCACTTCATCGCTTGAGTTCAGAACTGCGCGTTCTATACAGTTTTTCAGTTCACGTACATTTCCAGGGTAGTGGTAGGCCATCATCATGTTAATAGCCGGTGTAGAAATACGTGAAACATTCTTGTTGTAAGAACGATTGAATTCATCGAGGAAAAAGTCTGCTAATAAAGTGATGTCAGACTTACGATCCCTAAGTGGAGGAATGACAACCGGTAGAACATTTAGCTTGTAGTACAGTTCTTCACTGAATTCGTCATCCTCAAGAAGCTCTTCAAGATTTCTGGAGGAGGCGACAATTAAACGGACGTTCACAGTGGCTCTCTCAGTACAATCAGCACGTTCAATTTCTTGATTGTGGAGGTAGCGTACAATCTTACTTTGAATATTCAGAGGAAGTGCAGTGATTTCGTCGATGAAAAGAGTACCACCATGAGCCTGGTCAAAGTAACCTTGACGGATTTTGTCTTTTTTCATCTTACCAAAAAGTGCACCTTCAATAAGTGATTCTGGGATTGTCGCAGCTTCAACTACAACAAATGGAGTATTTTGGCGAATACCGCTGTAGTGGATCGCCTTAGCAACCAATTCTTTACCTGTTCCGGATTCGCCACGAATTAAAATAGGCGCAGGGCTATCGCAGCTTTGAGCAATTTGCTCATAGACTTTCTGCATATTGCCGCTATTGCCTATGATGTTAGTCGGTTTAAATTTATTACCCAGTTCGCGCAGAAGACGTGAATTTTCTTCTTTAAGAGTATTCTTTTCATTGATACTCTGACGAATAGTTGCAACAGCATCTGCAAGTAGGTTGGCAATAATTCTCAGAAGCTGACTGGATTTGACCAGCTGTTCAGTTGAATCCATATGTAGGTCGATACTGATTGTACCAATGAGTAGGTCACCTTTGACAATCGGAACACAAGTGAAAGCGTTATTACTATTTTTTCTGGCTTTAGTTCTATCGAGGAAGCGTGATTCTTTGCTGACGTCTTCGATAACAACAGCTTCTTGATTAAGACCGACTTCGCCAGTGATTCCTTCTCCAAGAGGATAGCGACCTCTGGCTTTTTCTGCTGCGGAAAGTCCTTTCGAAGCTTCAATGACCAGGGCATTTTCCTGTTCATGGTAAAGTGTCAGTGTGGCTCTTAGAGCTCCCAGGTTCGTATCGAGAATGTCCAGAACTTCGTTAAGTAGAGAGCTGACATTCTTATGGCGTACAATGGCTTGCGATACCTTATATATAGCAAGAAGATCATTTGAGAAGAGATCTTCATCGTTGTAAGTAGCTGACATTATATTTTGCTCTCATTAAAATTTTTATAAGAAATCAAAAATTACAATTATGTAAATTGATATGCCATAATAGCATCTCTGTTTGTACTTAGCAATTCAAGAAGGAAGATAAATTACAGAATTGTAATTAAATTTACATGAATGAGTCTGCTCAAAAAAGCCCCCTCAAAAAACAATAAACCTCATAACTGGTCTTTTTTTATCCAAAAGATCTTGAGTAAAAAATTAAGTGGACTAGAAGGCTGCTTAAGTGACATATATTTAATAGTTTTACACTATTAAATGCTAGGCATCCAAAATTGTCCCCCTTTTTTAGAGCGGACTCATAAATATTTTTAACACATGTAGATAGCGATTTAAATGTGTAGATTTATAGGCTCTTTAATAAACAAAAACACATAGATAAACTTATCTTATCTTTAAAATAAGGTTTATTGATTTGCCTTATATCAATACCCATACTAAAATTACTGTGAAAAAATAGCAAATTTCTTCTAAAGAAGCTTTTACATAATTTAAGGAAATACATTTCACATGGCACGTGCACTTGAACTAGAAATGAATGAAGTGGTTCTTGACGAGATTCAAGAATTTACTGATATGCTGAATGGCTTTATTGATGGTAGCATACACCCTGAAGACTGGCAAAAGCGTCGTCTTTGGCAGGGTATCTACGGTCAGCGCCAGCCAGACGTAAGTATGATCCGTATTAAGATTCCATACGGTATCGGTACAACTAAGCAGTTCAGAGCAATTGCTGATCTTGCAAAGAAGGTGACTAATGGTGTGATTCACATCACAACTCGTGCTGCTCTTCAGTTACACTACATTCCAAGAGAAGCGACTCCGGAAGTACTAAAAGGTATTGCTGAAGTGGGTATTACTTCACGTGAAGCTTGTGGTAACGTTGTACGTGCAGTAACAGCTGACCCTTATGCCGCTATTACTCCAGATCAGGTATTTAATGTTATTCCTCTGGCAGAGTTCTTGTTTAAACACTGTCTTCGTAACCCGTACTCTCAGAACTTCCCAAGAAAATTCAAAATCAGTTTCTCTGGTAATGAAGAAGGTGATTACGGTCTTTCATTTATGCACGACATCGGTTTCATCGCTTCACAGAAAGATGGTGAGTACACTTTGAATGTATACGCAGCTGGTGGTCTTGGTGGCCGTCCAATCGGCGCAGATCTAATAGAAAAGGATATGAAAATTGAAGATATCCTTATTTGCACAACTGCTCTAATGAGAATTTTCAACGAGTTCGGTAACCGTAAAAACCGTAATAAAGCTCGTATGAAGTTCATTAAAGATACTTGGGGTCTTGAAGAGTTTATCAGAAAGTACCAGCAAGAAGTTACACGGATTAAGGAAAGTGAGTACGGAAAGTCACTTCTTGTTGATGTAAGTTCTCTTGATCTTGATCTTCCTAAAGGTTCTGCTGATCTTTCAAAATTAGTCGGTGTTGTTGAAGACAATCTATGGCTTGACAAGTGTGTATTCGCTCAAAATACTGAAGACACATACGGCGTTCGCGTTCGCGTTAGAATGGGTGACCTTAGTACTGAAGAGATGCACGCTATCTGTGATATCGTTGATAGCTGTGGCGATGGTGAAATTCGTTCAACTTGTGATCAGAATCTTATTTTACCAAATATCAAACTGGACAAAGTAGCTGAAGTTTACGCTAAGCTTAAAGATCTGGGTTATGACTCATGGGAATTCAACAGCATCAGTAACGTTGTTGCTTGTCCTGGTCGTTCAACTTGTAACCTTTCAGTAACGTCTTCTAAAGGTCTTGCCGATGCCCTTATCAATGCTTTCGATGCTGACGAGTCACTTAAAGTAGGCGTTGAAGATGCTCAGATTAATATTTCTGGTTGTCACAACGGTTGTGGTCAGCACGCTCTGGGTTCAATTGGTTTTAATGGTTCAAGCCGTATGATTGACGGTAAAGCAGTTCCTTGCGCTGTTATGTCAATCGGTGGTGGTGCTAAGGAAGGTATCCGTCAAATGGGACGTCGTCTTGGTCGTGTTGCAGCTAAGAAAGCGCCGGAAGCAGTTAAAGCTCTCATTACTCACTATAAGGAGAATGCACCAGAAGGGCAGATCTTCAGTGAGTACCTTGCCGAAGTTGATCCAAAGACAATTAAAAATATCGTTAAGCCATTCGACCAAATCTCAAGCTATGCTGATGAGCCGGAAATTTTCCTGGATTACGGTATGCAAGAAGGAGAAGAGTATTCTCCAGCAGTTGGTGCCGGTGAGTGTGCTGGTGGTGTTCTTAACCTTGTAACTGAGTCTTTCGACGACTCGAAGAACTACATCAACATGGCAAAAGACGTTCTTGGTAAAGGTTTCTACGGCGATGTCTACTTTAATGCTCGTGAAGCTGTTCTACACACAATGAGCGGTGCTCTTATCGAAGCTGGTGAAACAGAGAAGAAGTTTGACGCAGCATGGGAACTATACACTAAGTTCTATGGCGCAAACGATAAACTTCCTGTACGTCCAGATGTTACAGCTGAGAAGAAAGATCTCGATGAAGCTTCTGCTACGGCACTTTTACAAGAAGCTACAGACTACTGCGAAGCTATTTTAAAGCTTTACCGTGACGATCACGCCAACCTCAAACCGGTTGTCAGTGAAGAAGCTGTGACTTCTCTTGATCTACGTGGTATTGCTTGTCCAATCAATTACGTAAAAGCTAAGATGGCTCTTGAGAATTTGACTGATGGCGATTCTCTTGAAATGCAGATCGATACTGGTGAAGCTTACCGTATGGTTCCTGCTTCTCTTCGTGAAGATGGTCACAAGATCGTCGAACTTGCTCCATCTGAAGATGAAACTTACTACTCACTGGTCGTTCTTAAGAATGGTCTAAAGTAAGTTTTTTAAAGACTTGATATAAAAAAGAAGGCTCAATTTTGAGCCTTCTTTTTTTGAAAAGGTGGCCACCCAGGTAGGGACGAATCCTGAGCAGCCTTGTCGAAAACTTGGCTACAAAACTTCCGGCGAAATGTAGCCTCTCCTCACACTATCTTTTTGCTTTACATGAATTTTATGTAGTCACATTGTCTTCATGCATTAGATTTTTATGGTGAGGACTTTTTATCTACAATCCACTATAATGATTCCGAATATCAGAAGCAAATTTTTTTAATATTTTTTTTGAGAACGAGCTTAAATTGAGTATTTTTTGCGATACTCAGCAGGTTTGCAGTTCATGTGTTTTGAGAATTGTCTAGTAAATGTGCTGTGGTCGTAGAAGCCAACATTTGTAGCAATTTCGGAGATACTTTTTTTGCTCTTTAGGAGCTGTAGGCAAGAGTAGTGAATACGCATTTTTATGATGTATGTTTGGGGGGTGATTCCAAAAACATCTTTGAAGAGACCTTCAAATTTACGGTTCTTGAATCCGGTCATTTGAGCGAGGTCCGGAATATTTATAGTTTCTTTATAGTGATCTTTTATGTAGTCGATGGCAGGGGCAATTTCGAGATAACCCTTCAGGGCTTGACGTGAATACTCAACACTTGTTGTTGTACCCATGATACCAACGACTTTGCCCTGAGAGTTTTTGAGGGGCATTTTACTGGTTATGTAGCAATGAATGACACCTTCCTTATTTGGCGCTAATTCTGGCATATCAATTATGGCGACACCGGTTTCCATGACATGCTGGTCGTCTGTAGCGTATTTTTCAGCAAGATCCCTTGAGAATATATCGTAGTCAGTTTTGCCGACGATTTCTTCTTCAGTTTTAAAGCCGCAGCGCTCAATTGTCAGTTGATTGGCAGTGATTACACGGCCCTGCCGGTCTTTGATGAATGTGTAGACACCAGAACTCGGGGGCATGAGTTGATCATACCTGTTGAAGTCTCCGAGCTTTTCAAAAAACTCTTGTTGGATTTTGCTTATTTCTGAATTCATCTACTTAGACTGAGTGGTGCCTGGGCTTATTTCTGTTTGCCAACTGGGTAAGGAAAGTCGTCTACTGACATATTGCTGAGGGCAGACATGATCTGCGACAGGAATGAGATGATTCTCAAGTGACCTTCTACTAAGGCAGATAAGTAAAGTTGAGAAATAATCGTTAACAGTATGTCTCTATTTGTACATGGATAGACTTTGAAGTTGTTGCGCAGTCTTGTAACAGCCCAACTATTGTGAGGATCGATGAATGAGTTGTCGTCATCTATCAAACAGTGTCTGCCTTTATGTAAGACAATTGTCAATTTTTTCTCCTGTCTAAGAGCCAGTTGTCGAGTAACGATGCAAAGCAGCAAAGGATTACCGAGGTCCGCTGCAACAACTTCATAAATCAGGAAAAGCCCTGGATCGAGAATGTCGTCTGAAGGAGCTGAAAAATTTTGTTCGCGCATGAAGGTTGCCAGCTCTAAAGTCGAAGGAGAAGTATTTTCCATTTTCTCAGTCAAGCTTTCAAAAGCATCGATAAATGTCGATGTTGACAGGTCGCGATCAATAATCTTGTTGAGGGTAATTAGATCTTCCCAGAGTTCAATTTTATTATCCTTTATACGGGTAATAAACTCATCCAGCTGTTTCTGGCGAGTAATGATACTCTCCATTTGGTGAATGCGGGATCTGACTTTGGGATCAGATGATTCCTGAAGGTCACGCAAGTGGTCATCAATAAATGATGGCGAAGAAAGTAATTTCTCCATTGCAACTATAGCGATCTGTGGGTCGTCATCATGGAGAAGATTGATTAATGCTTCTACTTCTGTCATTTATTTATCCCCTCCTTCCTGTAATGCTTTTCATATTCTAATATATACTGAATATAAGCTTTTGTAGTCGGGAACGTTATTAAATTTAAGGCATCACCGTCTTTATGACTGGGAACCCACTTCTTTTTGACGACATTTCCCGGGCCGGCATTGTACTGAGCTAGAGCCAAAGTTTTCTGCTGTTTGTAGTCTTTCCAGCGCCGCATGGCATGAGCGAGGTACCATGTGCCTATTTCTAAATTGATCTCTGGTTTCATCAGCTGAGAATAGTTTTGAAATTTGCCACTGCGGTTAAGGCGCATCCAGTCATCAGCAGCAATGGGAGTGACTTGCATAAGACCGTATTCACCATGCCTGCCACGAACATTATCCTTAAATTTACTTTCGCGGCGTATAAGAGCTTTTATGAGAGAAGGTTCTATTTCATGTCGCTTGGCAGTTTGGATGATCAGAGAATCAAAACTTTTCTCTCTTTCTTTGAATTGCATATAATAGTGTAGTGGTATGCTGACAGCCGCAGTCACACAAAGAGCGAATATAGCGAGTATGGATTTCTTCAGTCGGCTCATTATTATCTAAAGAGGAAGTCCTTCAATGACTTTGCCGGAGTCGATGGGTTGAACTGTGATGACTTGAGACTTTTTCAATTCTTTCAATACGAATTTGTATTGCTCTATATGATCCAGTAGTTGACTGAGTTGTTCTGCAGTCATGAATTCTCCGGCATTTCTGTAGGTCCAGGTGATTTGCTCAATTTCTTCTTTGAGATTTGCCATTATGTCGTTGTGAATAGGAGAGATGTTAGAGATATCCTTACCTGAATCTCTTAAAGAGTTACGCAACTGGTCGAGACCCAAAGAGCAGTTTTCTGCGAGGACACTACGGCCTTTAGCTGTGTGTGAAGTGATTTTAAAGGGTAGCCATGCAGGTACAACAATTTGTATAACCAGTAAAGACCAGGTTAGGAATATAGCCGCATTGGCTAAATAGCCTTTTTTGAATTCAGTAGGACTGCCATCGTTCACGATCGTAGCATAAAAGCTGTCGTTGCCACAGGTGAATTCGCAACCTGTACCGAGACAAAATTTGCCATCTGAAACAGTGTGATTACGGTAATTTACCGTTAGGCCTTTAACTTCAAGCTTACAAAGTTTGTTTTCTTCTTTGATCTTCAAAAAAGCATCAGCCTTGAAATCTACTTTTAAGTCAGCATCCGGAGATGCTGAAATAGTCGCAGCCCCTTGACTGATGAGGGCAGTCTGGATGCGTTCTCCACTTGCTTTGAGCTGTGCTATTCGAAATGCCATCTGTTGCTTTTAATCTACTGTTAATTAATTGTCGACAGTATTATAGGGCGTGCCTGTTGAATTGCTTTCTAGAAAATCTAAAAAAAGATAAAATTTGTACTGGAAATGACCGTAGGTTAGATTATAATCACGGGCTATTGGCTGATGGTGTAATCGGTAACACAGTGGGTTTTGATCCCATTATTCTAGGTTCAAGTCCTGGTCGGCCAGCTTCACAATAAGACTTCACTAACAAGCTTTTCATTTTGCACAGTTCATACTATTATTGTGCTTATGAATTATTGGAAACAAAACAAAGTCTATAAGTTTGGTGATTTGGAAATTAAGCATCAAGCCTGTCATCGTTTAGGGGTTTGGAATATACAATGTCCTTTGAGGTGTGGTTTTCAGATTTGTGAAGAAGGTCATCTAAACCAGGATTTTGTCACCCCACAGTATGCCTTAGTTTATGTATTGAGCGGCGAAGGTTATTATGAAGATGAAGTTCATGGAAGGAATGAAGTGACTCCAGGATGTTTTGTTCAGCGGTTCCCAAATGTGAAACATAAGCTTAAGCTCCATGGGTACTCAGCTTCATTTTTTATCGCTATGCCTGCAGAGGCATTGAGCCTTATGAAGCTCACGCATAGCCTGGCTTCACTTGAGCCGGTTATGAAATTAGGAATTTTGCCGACTATTGTACAAGATTACCTGCAAATGATTGGTGAGCTACAGTCTAAAAGAGATGAAGAGTTGATGGATGTGGCGATCAAGTTTCAGCAAATTATTTTAAAGTTTCATCAGCTGGCGCGCCGTAAGCTTAAGCCAACAAGTTCCGTTATAGATAAAGCTATCAGTATTTTAAGTAAAAATTTTAATAAGAAAATGGTTTTGCCTGAGTTGGCTGATAGTCTTAAGCTTTCTTATGGAGCTTTTCGCAGTCAGTTCATTAAAAGTGTCGGTATGGCACCCGGAGATTTTCGCATCTTAAAGAGAGTTGAACTTTCTCAAGAATTACTCTTACAAGGAAATAGTGTTAAGGAGACAGCAGCTCATCTTAATTACCCGGATGCATACACATTTTCACGACAATTTAAGAAGATCACAGGATTGGCTCCATCAACTTTCATTAAAATGAATAAATAGTCTGGTTGTAAGCTCAATTATTTAATAAGATATTCAGATGCTGTCGAAGATAGCGCTTAAGAATATATTAACTTGGAAAAATAAAGCGCTTTAATGGGAATAAAATTTCAATGTCATGAATGTCACGGAATTGTGGCAACAGATTTTGATGACGAATTAGTAATGTGTGGCCACTGTGGGGCTACGTGTCAGGTTCCAAAGGGTTTTGGGCCAGGAGTGGTTATTGATGACTTCGCGATTTTGCAACTCATTGGCCAAGGGGGTATGGGTGACGTGTACTTAGCGCATCAGTTCTCTCTTGATCGTGAAGTCGCTTTGAAGATCTTAAAAGCAAAATTTCTTGAGGATCCAAAATTCAGTGAGGAGTTTATTCAGGAAGCTCGCGCTGTTGCCAGTTTAAATCACCCAAATATCATCCGTGCCTACAAAGTGGGTTTCGACCAAGATAAACTTTTCTTTGCCATGGAAATGGTTGAAGGCCAAAACTTAAATGACATTTTGAAACATGAAGGTGCTTTAGATCCGTCAAGAGTGATTGAAATTGCCATCGATGCTGCGGAAGCCCTAGGCTATGCCTGGGATACAAGTCGTTTAATTCACCGGGATATAAAACCGGATAATATAATGATTAGCAGTGACGGTGTTGCAAAAGTGATGGACCTTGGTCTTTCTCGTAGAGCTGGAGATGTCTATGATGATGGCGACATAATCAGTGGAACTCCTCAGTATATTTCGCCAGAGCAGATTATGGGAGATGCCATGGATGTTCGTGGTGACTTCTACAGTTTAGGAGCAACGCTTTATCACTTAGTTTCAGGCCGTTTTGTGTTCGATGGTTCATTGGAAGAGATGATTAAAAAACACATGACGGAAAAGCCACCCTCACTCAAGCAGGTGGCTCCTCATGTTTCAGAAGCTTTTGGTAAAATCATTCGGAAGCTTTTAGCTAAGAAGCCCGAAAATCGTTATCAAGATGCAGCCTCTCTGATTGCTGATCTTAAAAAAGCTCAAAAAGCTCAGATGGGCACTACTACGAAGCGTCATATAACTGTAAAAAATATCAGTGGTACGACAACTCGTGGAACATCTTCACGTGCTTTGAAGAAGCCTTCTAAAGAGAAGAAAACAGCTCGCCGGGGCAAACCTGTAAAAGAAAAGAAAGATCCAACTACTAAAATAGTTATTGGTATTGGTGTTGGTGCTTTAATTCTTGGTTTGATTTTATTGATGGTTTTCTCTGGAGAAGACTCATCTCGTAAAGCCGCAAATTCTTCTGCGAAAGGCAGTGCTCCTGCAAAGCCGGTTTTGACTCCTCGTGAGCAAATGGCAATGAAGCATCCGACCTACAAACAGGCGTTGCATACTTCAGGCTTTAATAGAGGTTTAAGATATAAGTATTATAAAGGACGGTTTAAAAATCTTGAGGCAATGCTCAAGAAAAAGCCAGAGAAGAAAGGCGAAGTCAAAGAGCTGTCATTGTCTTTAAGGCGCTCTAATCAAGATTTCGGTTTAGTTTTTGAAGGTTTTATCATGGTTCCAAAAACTGAAGTTTATACATTTTATCTGAAGACCGATGATGGTAGTAAACTTATTATTGATGATGTTGTTGTTATAGATAATGATGGTAAACATGCAATGACTGAAAAAAGTGGTGAGATATCCCTTCAAAAAGGGGTGCACAAATACCGTATTGAGTATTTTCAGGAGAGAGACGGTTTTGGCTTTGAACATAAAGTAGAAAGCTTTTCATTCGATAAAATCGATGTGCCTAAAAGCTGGTTCAGATACAAGCCTTAACCCTTCTATTAAACTCAAAATTCCCTAGCCTAATTCGTGCGTAATCTGTGATTGCGTTAATAGATTTATTGGGATGGGATGAAATTTCAGTGTGAAAACTGTCAGAATATAGTCGAAACTGACTGCGATGGTGAATTTGTAAGTTGCGGTCGCTGTGGCTCTGTCTGCTGTGTTGCCCGGAGCTTTAGTCCTGGTGTAGTCATTGATGACTTTTCGCTTCTTCAACTACTTGGCCAGGGAGGAATGGGAGTTGTATACCTTGCTCATCAATTTTCTCTTGACCGCAAAGTCGCTTTAAAAATCCTCAAAGAAGAAGTGAGTCAAAGTGATAAATTTCGTGAAGACTTTATCCGTGCCGTGAATCATGTTGCAGTCGCAAGTTTAAATCATCCAAAGATCATTCAGGCCTATAAAGTAGGAATTGAAGACGATAAGCTTTTCTTTGCCATGGAGTATGTCAAAGGTCAAAATTTATTCGATATACTTAAGCAGAAAGGAGCTGTTGAAGAACTGCGTGTTTTGGATATAGCGCTGGATGTAGCAGATGCACTTGGCTATGCCTGGGAAAGAAAGCCGTCAGTTCATCGCGATATAAAACCTGATAATATCATGATTTATTATGAAGGTACTGCTAAGGTCATGGATCTTTGGCTTTCTTGTAAGGCTTCTGATATGGTGGATGAAGATGGCGACATAATCAGTGGAACCCCTCAGTATATATCTCCAGAACAAATTATCGGTGGAGATGCAGATATTCGAATCGACCCCTATTGTTTAGAGGCATCGTTATATCAATTGCTTTCTGGGCGTTGCCCATTTGAAGGAAATCTTCAAGAAATTGTTCGCAAGCATGTCCAGGAGTAACCAGCATCACTCAAGAAAAATTATCCACATTTATCAGCGAATACAGTTCGAATAGTTCATAAGTTATGAACAAAAAGCCGGCAAAGCGTTACCAGGCAAGCAAAGGTATCAAAGCTGCTATCAAGTTAGTAACAGATAATCAAATTGGTGTTCGTCATATTTAAGTGAAAACTGACAATACCGGCTTTGTTCGTGCGGAATCAACTACAATTCGAAGAATGAGACGGGCAGAGCAGAAGAACGTGAACGTTCCAGTCATAGTTATGAGTGTTATGGTTGCTCTATTGGGCTTAGGCTTTTTTACAGGGTACTTAATTATTTCAAGTGAAGATGAAAAGGCTGAAGAAGTTATTGAGAGTAAAAAGGAGACGCCGCCTCCCAAGAAAACAACTGTCAATGCTTTTACTTCTTTATCAGGTTTCTTGAGTGGTTTGAACTATTATATTTACATTGGTTTTTATTCAGATGACAAGCAATTGATAACCATGAAATCACCAGTTATGACTGGCTTTACAGATGCGCTTGATACTTCAATAGTAGAAAAAATAAAGAATATTTTGGGATTAAATTTCAAGGCTACATAAAAGTTTCATATTCTGAGACATATCAATTTGCTTTAAAGGCAAATGATCGATCTCTTATGAAAATTGATGGTAAAGAAATTATTTTTGGCAATCATTATGATAAAGAGTCTTGAATTCAACTTGTAAGTGCAACACCTATTCCTTTACTTAATTCAATTCCAGTTAATTTTTGGAATGCTTCGTATGGTGTTTTAAATCCTAAGCCTTTTCTTGGTCTACTGTTAAGTTTATGTACGGCAATTACCACTTCTTTTTACTAACCTTGTTTAGGCTCATATTCTTTGGGAAATATTGCCGTAACAATCCATTGGCATTCTCATTCTGTCCCCGTTCCCAGGAGTAATAGGGTTTAGCAAAAAAGCATTATAGCTTGATATATAATGGTTACCTTAAAGTACCAACAGATGATAAATATGTATTTCATCTAACAGGGGATCATGAACTTTTGCTCTATGTAGATGGAAAGTTTGCTGCATCGGTAACTTCATCAGGGCAAAAAAGGGCAAGCAAAGAGTTTGATTTTAAAAAGGAATACGTCCCATTTTATCTGCAGTACATTCAGGATACCAAGACTGCAAATATGAGCCTTTCTATCGAATCCTCAAAAATCCGTAAGCCAGAGGTTTGATTGGTTGCTGGAAGTTCAATGAAGTTACAGATGGGATTATCAAGGACTTTTCAGGAAATGGTTTTCACGGCACAACAAATGAAACTACTGTCCCAAGAGTAATTGACAAGGCCCTTTTAGTTGATGACAAAGCTCATGCTGAAATTCCACCGGAAGTATTTGAGAAGCTAGACAAAGAGGTATCATTTTCTTTGTGGCAGTTTGGTAATGCGGTTAAAATTCCATAATAAAACATCTAAATTAGAGCTGAAGATTCAGGTGAAGACAGACTTATTGGATTTATGCTTCCTAAAACTTTTGGTACCAATGATTTTAAATTGGTGGTTCAGTCAAGTGGCATGGTAGGTAAAAAACAATCAATATAGGAGCATGTGTCGGGGCTTGGCGCCATTGGGTTATCACACATAACGCTTCGGAAGGTATCATTAAGGTCTATTTTAATGGTAAATTGTGGCATTCGGTCAATAGAAAAGAACTGAAGCTTAAGGACGTAAGGCAGTTTCTGCTTGGTGGTGGTAAAAGCGGTGAGAGACACAATGTAGGTGCCATAGATTATTTTAGAATTCATATTAAACAGCTATCTGATGCAGAGGTATGTAAGCTCTTTATAGATCAGGTCGCTTTTCCTAAGAAGAAAGTGATTTTTTAGTAATCCTTACTTGACATAGTCTGAAAATTTTAAATCCCGCAAATAGCCTTTTTAGAATCCTAATTTAAAACTCCCTCATAAGTCAGTAAAATTTCAAAAAAGCCCTTAAAGTGGCTTATTTGGCCATTTAAACGCTATTTTTCCTCAAAAAAATCCATTTTTAGACCTTTGGCGCAGCTCTATTTCTTTGAAGAAAGGGTGTCGGACTGCTATAGTCAGAGTAAGTTAAAGTGACCGGTCTATTTCTATCTCGAAAATCTCGGTCTAAATAAATTGCAAAAACCATTCAAAGGAAAGGAGCGCAATGTCCGAAGAAACCGAAAATCCACAAGCTGAAAACGGCGAGTACGGTGCGGATAGTATTTCAGTCTTAAAAGGACTGGAAGCTGTGAGAAAACGCCCGGGTATGTACATTGGTGATACCTATGAGCGTGGCTTACACCACCTTGTTTACGAAGTTGTAGATAACAGTATCGACGAAGCCCTCGCAGGCTACTGTACTGAGTGCACGGTTAAGATACACATCGATAACTCCATAACAGTAATCGATAATGGTCGTGGTATTCCAGTTGCCATCAATGAGCAAGAAGGTTTGCCGGCTGTAGAACTTGCACTGACTAAGCTTCACGCTGGTGGTAAGTTCGACAAAGGTTCGTATAAAGTTTCTGGTGGTCTTCACGGTGTTGGTGTTTCTTGTGTAAATGCCCTTTCTGAATGGACTGAAGTTCGCGTTCGTCGCGAAGGTAAACTTCACATGATTCGTTTTGAACGCGGTAAGACTGCTGAAAGTCTGCACGTTATTGGCGAAGCTAATTCTAATGGTACTGAAGTTACCTTTAAACCAGACGCAGAAATTTTTACTGAGACGACAGAGTATAAGTGGGAAATTCTTGCTAAACGTCTTCGCGAATTGGCATTCCTTAACCCTGGTATCATTATTCACTTCGTTGATGAGAGACCGGAAGAAGGTGAGAAGAAAGAGAAGTTTTTCTATCCTGGTGGTATTCAGGAATTCGTCAAGCACCTGAATTTAGTTAAGACTCCAGTTACTGACGTTGTTAGTTTCTCTACAGAAAAAGATGGTGTTATCGCTGATATCGCTGTGCAGTACAACGATGGTTTTGCAGAAAGTATCTTTTCTTATGTAAATAACATCAATACACACGAAGGCGGTACTCACCTTACTGGTTTCCAGGCCGCTTTGACTTCGACGATCAACTCTTACATGAAGCAGGATGCCAAGTATAAAAATGAGCAGAATGTTACTGGTAATGATGTTCGTGAAGGTTTAACTGCTATCATTTCAGTCAAAGTTCCTGAGCCACAGTTCGAAGGTCAGACCAAAACCAAACTTGGTAACAGTGAAGTTCGTGGTATTGTCCAGTCAATCGTTAATACTGAGCTTGGTCACTTTATGGAAGAAAATCCAAAGTCTGCCAAGTTAGTTGTTGAAAAAGCGCTTATGGCGAACAGAGCCCGTCAGGCTGCTGCTAAAGCCCGAGACATGACTCGTCGTAAGTCAACTCTCGATGGTTTTAATCTTCCAGGTAAGCTGTCTGATTGTTCTTCTAAAGACCCGGAAAAGTGCGAAATCTACATAGTGGAAGGTGACTCGGCCGGCGGTTCAGCCAAACAGGGCCGAGATTCTTCATTCCAGGCGATCATGCCGCTTCGTGGTAAAGTGATCAACGTTGAAAAAGCGCGTATCGATAAAGTTTATAACAACGAAGAAATCCGTTCATTGATCACAGCGATTGGTTGTGGTGTTGCCGATGAATTTGACATCAGCAAAGTGCGTTACAAAAAAGTCATTATCATGACGGATGCCGACGTTGACGGATCGCACATTATGACGCTTCTGTTAACATTCTTCTTTAGACAAATGAAGCCACTTATCGAAGCTGGTTACATCTACGTCGCACAGCCACCTTTATATAAAGTCAAGAGAGGTAAGAAAGAGCGTTATATAAATACCGACAAAGAGCTGGATTCATTCCTTCTTGAACTTGGTCTGGATAATACCTCCATCAACTCAAAGATTAATGATACTGATTTAACTCCTCGTGAAGTCAATGAGATCATGGCTGTAGTTAAGCGTACCAAAGCAAGTACAGAGTCACTTGAACGTCACGGAATTCACCTTGCAGATTATATCGCTGCGATCGATGAAAATGGCGACCTGCCATTCATGAGAATTGGCGTTCGTGAGGATGATGGTACTTATACAGTGGAATTCGCTCGCAATGAAGAAGAGCTTCAAGCGCTTATCGAGGCTGCGACAGATAGATTGATTACAATCGAAGAGCCAAAAATTTCTTCTGCTGAAGATGGCGAGTCAGAAGAAGGCGAAGATGCCGAAGATGAGCTAAGTGAGCTTGAAGAAGAATTTGCTGATGACGATCTGGGAATTGATCTCGATGACGCTGCAGATTCTTACAAAGATCTTCACCCTTCAATTGAGTTGACTGAAATTCACGAAAAAGTGACTTTTGAAGACCTTCGTAATCGTCTTGCTGAATTGAAGCTTGAGTTGTCAAATCTTCTTCCTCAGGAAGAAAACCTGTTTGAAATCAAGCATGGCAATGAAGAACTTGAAGTTAAATCACTTATGGATCTTTTCGAAACGGTTAAGAACTTCGGTCGTCACGGTCTAAGCTTGCAGCGTTATAAAGGTCTGGGTGAGATGAATGCCAGTCAGCTTTGGGAAACTACTATGGATCCTGAAAAACGCGATATGCTTAAAGTGACTATGGAAGATGCCATGGAAGCTGAAAGACTCTTCTCACTTCTTATGGGTGACATAGTTCCTCCGAGACGTCACTACATCGAGAAGTTCGCATCGACTGTTAAAGATCTAGATATTTAATCTTCAAGGCAATAAATTATGAGTGATGATAATAACAATCAGAATTACACAGATCCAAGGCCTCGAGGAATTGAGGACCTTCTTCACGAAGCGTATCTTAAGTATTCACTATCCGTTAACGTTGGCCGTGCTATTCCTGACGTTCGTGACGGATTAAAACCGGGTATGCGTCGCGTACTTTTTTCTATGCGTCAAAATGGTCAGACGAAAGGCAGCTCTTATACAAAGTGTGCCCGTGTAGTCGGTGACGTTATCGGTAAATACCACCCGCACGGTGACTCCTCTGTCTACGATACTATGGTTCGTATGGCGCAGGATTTCTC
This sequence comes from Lentisphaerales bacterium, assembly GCA_022446985.1. Lineage (GTDB taxonomy): Bacteria > Verrucomicrobiota > Lentisphaeria > Lentisphaerales > Lentisphaeraceae > JAKVBD01. Next base: position 36,271 of record JAKVBD010000011.1, on the reverse strand, counting down.
CATGCGCTACACCCTTATCGATGGTCAGGGTAACTTCGGTTCAATCGACGGTGACCCACCGGCCGCTTATCGATATACAGAATGTCGTATGGAGCGTCTTGCTGAAGAGATGCTTGCAGACCTCGACAAGAAAACTGTCGATATGCGTCCAAACTTCGACGAGAAGGAAATGGAGCCATGCGTTCTTCCAGCGCGTTTTCCTAACCTGCTTGTTAATGGTACAACAGGTATCGGTGTTGGTATGGCAACGTCCATTCCACCGCATAACCTGACTGAAATTTTAAGTGCTACTGTTTCTTTGCTTGATAAGCCGACTATCACGGTTACAGAGATGATGGAGCATCTACCGGGACCGGATTTCCCAACTGGTGGTACTATCGTTGGTCTTGCTGGTATCCGCAGGCTTTATGAAACTGGCCGCGGTTCAGTTTACTGTCGTGGTAAAGCAGAAATCGAAGGCGATGAAAACTCAGAGCAGATCGTAATCACAGAAATTCCTTATGCTGTGAATAAGGAAAATATGGTTAAGAAGATCGCTGAGTTGGTGAACAACAAAGTTATCACTGGCATTAACTCTCTAAATGATGAATCATCTGACCGTGTTGGTATCCGCGTTGTTGTTGGAATCAAGCGTGGTGCTATGGGAACAGTCGTGCTTAACCAGCTTTATAAGCACACGCAGCTTGCGACCAGCTATGGTTGTCAGTTCCTGGTAGTTCACCAGAATCAGCCGCGTACGATGAACCTCAAGCAGCTTCTTCAGGCTTATCTTGACCACCGTTTGGAAGTCATTACCAGAAGAATTCAGTTTGAATTAGATAAAGCCGAGAAGAGAGCTCACATCGTTGAAGGCTTACTTAAAGCTGTAGATAACATCGATGAAGTTATCAAAATTATCAGAAATTCACGTAGTAAAGATGACGCTCATACTGCTCTTGCAGAGCGTTTTGAGTTAACTCGCCGTCAGACTTCAGCTATTCTCGAGATGCGTCTTAGTCAGCTGACTGGACTTGCCATCGAAGATCTACAGTCTGAGTACGAAGAATTGATGAAGAGAATTGCTCACTTCAAGGAGTTGTTGGCAAACCGTGATCTGCGTCTTGCAATCGTTCGTGAAGAATTGATTGAAGTGCGTGATAAGTATGGCGATGCCCGCCGCAGTGAACTTCGTCCTGGTAGCCGTGACATCAACATGGAAGACCTAATTCCACGTGAGTCGGTGACAATCACTATTTCAAATCAGGGTTACATCAAGCGTGTACCTACCAGTACTTATCGCACCCAGGCTCGTGGTGGTAAAGGTGTCATGGGTATGAGTACTAAAGATGAAGATTTCGTTAAGCATCTTATGACTGCTTGTTCTCATGACTACGTTCTATTCTTCACGAATAAAGGTCGCATGCACTGGATTAAAGGTTACGACATTCCGGAAGGTGCCCGTACAGGTAAAGGTAAGAACATCGTCAACCTTCTCGAATTTGAAGAAGGCGAGTCAGTTCGCGCGATGATTACCGTTGATAACCTTGACGTTGAAGACCGTTATATTATGATGGCCACCAAGCACGGTGTTGTTAAGAAGACTGAGCTTAGAGCATTCCGTCACCTACGTAAGAAACCGATTAAAGCCATCGTTCTTGATGAAGCTGATGACCTGATCGAAGCGAAACTTACAGACGGTAGTAACGAAGTTCTACTTTCTACAAAAGGTGGTATTGCCTGTCGTTTCCTTGAAACAGATGTTCGCTCTATGGGTCGAGTTTCCCGCGGTGTTCGCGGTATCCGCCTAGGAGAAGAGGACCAGGTTGTTTCAATGATTGTTGTAACACCGGATATGGATATCCTCGTTGTCACCAACCAGGGTATGGGTAAGCGCTCAGCGGTTGAGAATTACCGTCTGACTAAGCGTGGTGCCAAAGGTGTCATCAGTATTAAACTTAAAGAAGGCGACAAAGTTGTTGAAGCTCTTCGCGTTGTTGAAGGCGATGAGATCATTATGACAACTATGCAGGGTCAGATGGTCAGAATTGAAACTGATCCTATCCGTCCGATTGGTCGCGCATCGCAAGGTGTGAAGATTCTTTCACTTAAGAAGAAAGGTGATTTCATCATCTCTGTTTCTCGAGTTATGAAAGTTGAAGGCGCCGAAGATGAAGAGTCAGAAGAGACTGATGGCGAAAATGCTGAGGGTGGTGAAGCTCCTGAAGCAAGTGCCGAAAATACTGCTGAAGAAAGTTCAGAAGCATCCGAAGAGTCTTCAGAGTCTAACGATGAAGGTGAAGAAAGCTAAAAAACTTAGCTGACTTTGCAAAATAGCGAAAAAGGGTCGCTTGGCCCTTTTTTCGCTTTGTTATTTCTGCCATATTAAATAATAGAGTTATTTAGTGCTTGAGAGAGTAAATGGGAATTCACGACCGTAAATATATGTCCGGCCCACCGGGAAGTGGTAGCTATGGCAATCTACAGAAAACTGTAACACTGAAAATCGTCTTTTTCTGTGTTGGTATTTTTCTTATGGATATCCTGCTAAATGGTCAACTAAGCCAACACTTGCTTTTCGACACAGTGGCAGTCAGAAACTTTGAAATCTGGCGAATTTTTACTGCTGCTTTCTTTGGCAATACAGTTAGCTTCATATGGGTAGCTATATCCCTGTATATTTTTTACTCTCTGGGTAATTTTCTGGAGAACTCATTAGGAGCTAACCGATTTATCAATCTGTTGTTTTTTTCCATTCTCGGTCATTCATTTTTAGCCTTGTTCTTGCCGGTAAATGGCATGGGCTTTTTCGATGGTATCCTTTCCAGTGTATTTCTTGCCTATGGTCTTATACTTGGATCTCAGAAGTTCACTTTACTATTGTTCTTTGTTCTGCCTTTAACGCTTTCAGGTCATATGCTGGTTGGTTTAACTGTGGCTCTCATAGCCTTTCAAAGTTTTAATTCATGGACACATGGTATACCAATGTTAGGTGGCTGTGCAGCTGTTTACATATTTATCAGCCAATATCAAATGGGTAAAAACCTTGATTTACTAAAGTATTTGAAACCAAAGCCAAAATCCAAGGGTGGCGAAGCCAAAGGCCGACCTTTTCAGCCAAATACCATTCAACGCAACTTTTCAATAGTTGAGGACAATCAGCCAATTGAAGATGACGTAGACTCTTATATAAAAGATAAAGTTGATCCAATTCTTGAGAAGATTGCTAAAAGCGGTATGTCCAGCCTCACAAAAGAGGAAAAAAAGATCCTCGAAAATGCCAAAAAGAAGATTGGCGATAGGTAGATTAATCAAAATTTAAAAATTTTTACGAAATCTATTTATTTCTCCCGAAAAATGCGTTGACAAGCACTTTAGTCTAGCTATTATTAGGCTCACCAAAACGGTGCAGTAGCTCAGTTGGTTAGAGCATCGGAATCATAATCCGAGTGTCCGGGGTTCAAGTCCCTGCTGCACTACTAAAGCCTCAGAGATTTTCTCTGAGGCTTTTTAGTTTTAGGCTTAAGCGCTCCAAGCTCATCATGTACTTACTGATAATCTGGGAGGTACTTTTTCACCGGCTTCCAAAACTCTTTTCAATGGTTCTTATTAACTATGTGGCAGAGCTCGTGAATGTTAATGTAATCAAGAACCTTATTCGAAAGCTTTATAGCTTCAGTATTAATGGTAATTTCATCGTCTTCATTACAGCCGCCCCAACATTTTTGCAAATGACGGTAGTGAACCTTAAGGGGCTTGAGACCCGTAATATTTTGCCAATAGAGAAACCTTTTGGGTAATTTCTCTTTGGCTTTCTCCAGATAAAAAGCCCTCAATGCTTCATCTATAGCCTGTTGCGGATCAGCTAAGTGAGGACTCGCCATTATCTGGAAACGGTTGTACTTGAAAGCTACATCTGCACGAGTTCTGAGAGCAGGGCTTTTTTTGACTTCCGCAAAGTAACGTTTGCCAAGATAGTGAATTCAGCTACCGGTAACTGTCTCTTCATTATTCTGATCAATACCTCTTGAGACCAACTCCAACTTATCGACTATCCAACTTGCCCGCATGAGAACCAACTTATCTGCTTCCTCATCAGAAACTTTATAACCTGTAAAAACAACCCTTTCGTCAGTTGATACAGTGATGTAGTGGTCTTCAAGATTCCTGACGATTACTCTGTAAGCAATCTTCGTTATTCCATAGTCAACGACTCTAGTCATTTTTCTTATTCTCTATGATTGTCTTAAGCAACTTCCCTCGAATCCGCCATACCATCGAACCTCTCTTTAAGATGCTTGTGAATCTTCTTAGTCTTCTGATGGTGCTCTCTTGACTTGCCTTCCAAGTTGACTATTTCAAAGTGTGGTTGGATATCCTTCATTATCTCTTTGACCTTATAAACCGATTCCTCTTCGCCGATATAGATATCTTTCATTTTTATCTAAATAAAGAACAGAAGCTACTGGACAATCCTAACCGGTTAACAACATGTCAGAGACAATGAGAATATGATCATCATTGTACTGAGCCTTGCCTGTTTTATTGTTAACCAGGCTTTCTCCAGCTCGGGGAATGGCAAAGTAAACTCTTTTACAACAGATTTGATCTTATCTGACGGGGTCACAAGATCGAGGTAATCAGGGCATTGTTTTTCTAGAGAATCACCTTTCCCACTAAGACTGACTATCACTTTGGTATTGAGCTTGTGAATGCCTTCACTTTTAAGATCTTCAAATATCTTTTTGTACATCACCGCCGTTATGCGATTGGTACAAATCAGCATCGCTTTATGGCCTTCCTGCTTAGCTCCACCAACATAGTGTTTGACTATATGCTCAGCTATAACCCACATTCTCTCAAAAGAAGACTTATATTTCTTACTAACTGCTCTTATTAAGAGAGCCTTGCGTTCTTTGTCTTCATGCTCATAAGTTTCTTCAAAGTCGCTATCGAGACCTGGCTTATCGAGAAAGAGTTCCGGGAGAGCCTGATTGTAGAGAATCTCCAGAGTATTCCCGTCTGCAACCGATTCTTTAATGGCGTAGACGTCTATGTACTCACCGCCATAGAACTCACCTAAAGTTGATTTCTCTTCTTTGGTGATGGGCGTTTCAGTGAAGGCGATAAACTTGGCTTTTGGTAAACACTTGCGCATATAAGCAGCTAAAAGCCCATACTGTGACCGGTGCGCTTCATCGGCTAGAACGTAAAGGTTATCTTTTACACATAGCTCTTCGACTTCGATGACGGATTCTTCTTCACGAATGAATTTTTTGCTCTTCGTTAAAGAATTTAATTGTTTGGACGATCTGTCCTTCACTGTTCTTCTTGCGAGTGATTTCGGTATTCTCTTGAGGTTCCTCTCTTTCCATAAACCTCTGAACAGTTGTCGTGATAATACCACCGTAACTATTATTCAGTAAGCCTTGAAGATGTTTGGCTGCTCTCGCCTTATGAACGTTCTGAAAACCTGTATTGACGAACAAGTCACTGATTTGAGAATCAAGGTCTATACGGTCAGTCAGTATAAGAGTTGTCGGATTTTCAAAGCCGTTTTCTTCAGCCTGAAGTTTCCTGGCTATGTAAGACATGGTAATAGACTTGCCCGAGCCTTGTGTATGCCAGATGACGCCACCTTCATCTTTCTCTTTAAGTTTAGAGACAGTTCTGTTTGTGGCTCTTAGTTGTTGATACCTTGGCAATTTCTTAATGGTCTTCCCCTTAGACTTTTCGAAAATAACAAAGTTCTTGAGTATGTCGAGAAAACGATTTTTTGGAAAGAGGTTCCATATGAGAATATCCTGCTTAGTCGACTCAATTGCTAATAATTCTGAAAGTACGCCTAAATCTTCATCTCTATAATCCGAGTAGTGAACTTCCTGAGCTTCGTACACAGCTGCTGCATTGCGAGCTATACCAACACGAATATGATTAAAGTGAAAGAGCTTCTCACTGTTATTTTGATAGTAGAGTAAATCATCAATAGCTTTACTTTGGGCTCTTTCTTTGGGGGCTTTACACTCAATAACTGCCATAGGAATGCCGTTTATAAAGACAACGAGGTCAGGAATAGATGGTCTTTGAACTCCCTTGAATTGAACTTGATTACATGCCATAAACTCATTTTGGTCTGCTTTCTCTGGATCCCACTCTATAAACTTGAGAGACTTGAATTCCTCACGTCCATCAATCTGCTGCTTTACCTGACAAACGACTTTATCGTACTCCTTGCGAGTCGGCTTGCCCGTTAGTAAACACTAGAGCATTTCGTTGCTTTCCATCAGCGAAGAGCCAAATGTGGTCAGTAACTTTTTAACGGCTGCTCTGGCATTTTCGGACTGATTCAGGAGTTAAGCCGTTTGACGTCTCCCTCCAGAACTACATCGCCGAAGCTGCGCTTTAAGTCTATACCATGCTTTTAGCTGTAACCGAGTTTTTGAAATAACTCAATAGCCGGAATTTCTGATTTTTTCTGTTCAGCTTGATTGCTTATAAATCCTCTTCTGAAAATTCCCGTTCTATGTCGGCTATACTCGGTAGACTGGATTTCAGTTCATCCGCTAAGGCCTGAGTAAGTTCATACTCCGAGACGCCAATGGGAGTATTTACCCCACGCAAAGCATACTCTGCCACCAGTTTATTTTTGTCCTTACAGAGAATGAGGCCCAGTGTTGGTGCGTCGTGCTCTTTCTTCAAAATATCATCGACAACGGCACAGTAAAAATTCATTTTTACCGTCATATTCCGGCTTAAAATCGCCGCTCTTTAAATCAATGACGATGAAGCAGCGCAACTCCAGATTATAAAATAACAGGTCGAGATAAAATTCCTGCTTGCTGACAGTCAATGCATATTGACGACCGACAAAGGCAAAGCCCTGTCTCAGCTCAAGTAAAAATTTCTCCAGATGTTCGATCAAACCAAGTTCAAGCTCGCGCTCCTTGAAATCTTCGGTGAGCGTTAAAAAGTCGAAAACATAAGGGTCTTTCAAAGTCTGCCTGGCAAGATCAGATTGTGCCTTGGGTAAAGTCATTTGAAAATTATTCACCGCCTGACCTTCACGTTCGTAAAGTTTACTATGTATCTGCTGCAGCAAAACATTGCGGCTCCAGTTATTGCGAATCGTTGCCTGAACATAAAAAAGCTCTTCTTCGACACTTTGACATTTACTGATAATTTTGAGTTTATGGCCCCAGGGAATACTGGTGATTTGCTGAACTATTGGCAGAAGGTTTTCTGCATCGTCAAATTGGTCAACAGCTTGTTGCTAAATTATTAAATTGTTGGCTATAAAAGAGATGCCACTGTTTTACTATTCTGAGATTTCGGTAGGAAAACCCCTTCATTTCCGGGAAATCGGACATTAGATCAATACTTAATTGCTGCAAGAATCCCGAACCCCAGGAAGTCTTTTGCTGCTTTTCGACAATGTCGGCGCCCAACTGCCAGTAAAATAATAATAACTGTTGATTGACCGCGACTGCCGCTTTCATCTGCATCAATTGCAGGCGCTGCTTAAGATCCACCAACCAGTTTTTATACTGTTGTGTATCCGTTAAATTCTCTCGACTTATACTATCCCTTTTTGTCAAAATCAACCTAGCAGCAAATCACCGACTTTTCGATCTTCAATCAAAATATTTTACCATAGTGAGTCAACTTAAAATAACACCTCGATTTTTCGTTTTAAGTGAAGAGTCTTAGTTTTGTCAAACGACTTGAACATTTCGATGTTCATTAATCGCGGCACTCAAAATAAGTCGTTGACCCAGCGGCAAGTGTATTTTTTTTAAGGCGCATTTCATTAATTAACTGATCCCTTGAGGGGCTGCTGAAGCGTGACCAGAGGTCTGGGCACTGCGCTTCGAACTGTAGTAAACCCGACTCATAAGGACTCAAATCAACATACTTGAGCTGTTGTATTTGCGTATTCCAGGCTTCTAAGAAAAGTAACAGACCTACTGTCATCGCATCAATAACCAGGCATTCTGGTTCTTTTAGAATGGCTCTTGTTACTTCAATGGCCATTTCCGAACCTTTTTGCATTCACTTCTTTCTCTGCTTTTTTTTGGCTTTCTTTTTTGCTTTATTTTTAGCGCGGTTTGCTTCTTTCTTTTTTGCTTTATGTTTAGCGCGGTTTATTTCTTCTTCGGCAAGGGACCTTCCGCCAAAAGACGGCAACTTGTTCTTCTGTGACATTTGCAATAAACGATCCAGAGGACTGACAAAGTTGGCACGGCGTTCCTTTTCCTCTTTAACGATCTCGCGAGCTTCACTTAGCAAAGGGTGAGTCATCTCATAGAGGTTACATATGTGACAGATAAGTTGAGCTGTGTCGGTCTCCAGTTCAGTACCTTCCAGAATAGGTAGAAGGTCTGGGTGCAAAAATTTTCCTAAGAGATCTGCCTGATCTTCTGTCAGGTACTCAATATCTTCAAAAGACTGAAGTAAATACTCAAGAGTCTCCCGGTGAGGCAATCTTCTTAAGGCAGATTGTAAGTAAATCTGCTGGGTATAGCACTTATTTTCACTCTTATTGAAAACCTTTTTTATGCTCCCCAGAACTCTTGGGCCTAAGTAAGAAAGGCATCTAGAAATACCTTCACAAACCTCATCGCTTTGATCAGAATGCAGACAGGCAATTAAACGATCGGCTGAGGCAAAACATTCTTGAGGTTTAAGAAGAGCCCACTTTTTAAAGACCTTCATGAAATTTTCAATGGCGATGAAACGTTTATCTTCTTCGATTATGGCAAAAAGCTTATCTTCATAAAGCTCAGGGGCAGCTGCAACCAGTGCATCGATGTAAAAGTCAGGAAGGTTGAGGCGATTTTCACTTAAAAGCTCAAAGGCATGAGCGGCTTTGTCTGGTACCGAATCCAGCAAGCGCTCATCTCTATGACTGGCGGCGGCATTGAAGACCATATAAGCGCCGATGAGCTGTTTGCCAGAGTCTTTTCGAGTCTGATAGTATTTGAGTATTTCTAAAGATAAAAGGACTTTACGCTGATACTCTTCAAGAGCTTCACTGGCCTCGTGTTTTTGCTGCCAGGAAGCAAGATTCCATTGCCGTTGCTGGGCTAAACGTTCCAGTTCTTCCTGAAAAATACGGGCACTTTCCCGCGGTCTTGCTACTAATCTTTCCAGCAATTCCTCAGAGAGCTTGTGCGGGGTAACGTATTTAGACAAATATTCTTGCAGGTGAGTAAAATAAGCCAGGTCACGAGCTTTACTGTCGTCTTCGATATTCTCCCAACTCAGGCTGTCATACAGATGTTCTCGAGATACCAGCTGGTGCAGCCCATTTAAGGATCTTGTACCAATCGCCAACGTAAACCACTTGGATAGTTTGCCTGCCGGTGAAGTGTTGATGATGTCTCTTAAAAGATATTCGCGGCGATAATCTTTTTCTCGCAATCTCTCATACTGAGCGACGATATTTTCGTAAGCTTCATTCCGTGGTAAAGTATGACGGCACAAAGAAACAAAGTAAAATAAATCATTTTCTTCTTTTAGAGGATAGAAATCTTCGCCGTCAGATAATAGGGGGCTAACTCCTTCAGGTGCATACCTGGCAAGAAATTCATAGGCTTCCCAGCTCAGCTTTTCATTGGACTTGAGTAACTCTTTCATGGCTATCGCCAGAGGTGAAAAATCTGTTAAGTTCCGGGCTTTATAGAAACCGACTCTGCGTTCTTCCAGTTCTTCACTTTGGAGCAATTGCAGCAAAAACTCATTTGCCAATTCCGGGTACAAGCGCATAGCAATGCCTGTAATCCATTCACGTAACTCCACTTTTTCGGCGAAGTTCTTTTTTAAAAACTCAGCACTCCACAAATTTTCTTTTCTCGTCATAAATCTTCTTATTCTTTTTTAAAGTTAACTTTGCCGAGCTGGAGCTCAGCGATCCATATCATCCTTTTCCCTTTAAGCGTAGCGCCCTCAATCCTCAATCCTCAATCCTGAACCCTTATCTTCCCCGTCAAAAGCTTCTGCATGAGGCCTTTTTCTCTTCCAGAACATCAAGTTTCTCATCTACTCCAGAAAGAATTGAGACTATTTTTTCTTGTTCGGGGAGAGGTGATAGTCGAAAATTGAATTTTAAAATATCAGACCCGGGTAAATTCGCAACAGTCCTTTTTTTTATAAATCTTTGTACTTGGTCTTTAGCAAGATACACTCCGACAGAAACCACAATTAACTGTTAAATAATAGCTCAAAATACAAAAAATCCGTTTAACGTGTTATTTTTCAACTCTTTACAACATAAAAATTGCGAGCGTAAGTTTTGATGAACGATACCCTTTTTCCCGAATATTTCATTGAAGAGCTAAGATAAACAGCAGGAATTCTTAGCGGTCCGCTTAAAATAGCGGGGCAAATCATCCTTCGTCCGGACTTTAAGAAGATCGAGGAATCAATTAAAAATGATCAACTTCATCTTAGTGAAAGCAGAGCCCTATCACGAAATCGTGACTTTCAAAATAGCAGATCACAGAAACATCCCCCTGCGCAGCTGGTTGTTGCTTTCTTTATAGCCCGTCATTTTTATGACAATTGTTATGGAGAACGAGGTTATCGCATGCTCTGTGAGAATAGTTCGTTGGAGGAGCTTATAGGCACCAGTGATAAAAGAATAAGATGGTCATAAGTGTATATATATAAATGATTTAAATTTACTTCTGACTTGAATCATTTCGTATAGAGTTAATGCTGTAACATATTGAATTTAAAAAGTTTAAGGTGATAGTGAGATATTCAGTAGACCCACGCCAAAGACAGCTTTTAGACTACACTGAGAGTCAATTTAGCGCTACTGCCCTCAAGCGTCTCAAAGGAGGCTATCATGCTCTGTATCGGCATTAGATTTTAGAGCTCATGCGAGTAGCAGAAATCGGTTCTGGCTACCACCCAGATCAAGGCCGTCCTACGAAGGAGCTGTACTCTATGGCCGGCTTGATCCTTCTTAAAGAATTTCATAACTTGACAGAAGCCGAGGCAGTTGATGCTTATCTCTTTGATACTCGTATTCAATATGCTCTGAATTTAGGTTCTAACAATTTAAGCATGTGTGAAAGGACTCTTCAGCGCTATCAAAAAACGGTACGCGAAGAGACCTTGGCACGTAAGATTTTTGAGGATGTTACCCAAAAACTTATTAAAGAACTGGATTTAAATATCGAAACTCAGCGTCTGGACTCAACTCATGTTATTCTCGGATATGGCGACCTGTGGCAGAACTAAGTTGATGGCCAGTACACTAACGAGGTTTTTAAACCAACTGAAAATACCATGCCAAAGATTACCCAAAAGTCTCGGAGTCACTTCTGGGGCGTTATCAGCGAAAAATCGACAAACTCTTTGCCGAATTCAAAAAAGATCAACAAAAACGTTCATGGCTTCGTCAACAGGTCGCAGAAGATTTTCATGATTAATTCAGCTTTTTGCAGGACATGCTGAAATTGAAAATATGAAAATCTTCAAAGACATGTTAAGAGTTTTTGAAGAACAATGCGAAGTTACTGGTCCTGTTTCAGTGGATGCCAATGATGATGACTCTTCTCAAGTAAATATCAAAAAATCACCAGGTGCTGATGTCATGCAAAATCCATCCTATCCGGATGCAAGCTATGATGCTCATAAAGGTCAAGGCTATCAAATTCAACTCAGCGAAACCTGTTGTTGAAGAGTAAAATAGAACTTTGCGGAATTCTTTTTTGGAAGGCTTTCAAGGTTGATAGACCGCAAAATGTATCCGTCGCAGAGTAAGCTGGTGACTTTGCATTCAAAACTATAGCTTTCCTGTTTGTATATCTTAATGAGAATCGGTTGTAGGTCATGCAAAGGAGTCAGATGAAAGCTGTCAATCAAAAGAGAATTTAGAAAAATGACTCCTTAGTCTTTGCTTCTAAAAGGAATTTATAAGCATCTTGTCGAGGGAATTTTTTGGCAATCTTTAGAAGTTGAAAGAGGTCTTCAATGGAGGTGATAGACGGGTAAAGGTTGTCTTTCAGAATGGCTTCAACATCAGCTGCTGAATTTTAGACCATGATCTTTAAAGCTTCCCAAGGTGGGGTATTGCCATCTGTTACACAGGTTAACAGTCTGTTGTTAAGGGATGATTTATCTTCTAATGTTTTAGAAGCTTTCAAAGCCTGTTTATGGATGTCTTCATCTTCACAGGTCAAGGCCCGAAAAACAAACTCTTCAGTCCATAAGGTGGAGACAGAATCAGTCATAGCTAAGCTCTATTTAAGTGTTATAGGCTTAGCATGACATGTATTTGAAAGAATGAAAAAGGGATTTTTAAAATTTGCTCAGTTAGCAGGCTTAAGCTTCTTCGCCGTACTCTTTTTCAAAAGCTTTTGAGTCAATTTTTTCTTTAAGTTGTTTTGGAGTCCACTTTTCAGCTTTAGACATTTCGCTGTAGTAAGTCCGGGCTAAATCTGACTGTACTTCAATTAAGACTCGAATATGTTCCATATTTAAGTGATCAGTCATCTCAGAGAATAGGAATAAGTCAGGAAATTCGTCAGCAATCTTTATGCTCTCGTGAAGCTTTTCAAGAGTGAACTCGGCTCCAAATCTTTTAGAAATCTGCTTCTGAAGAAGTTCAAATGCTTCTTTGCCTTTTTTCTTATCAGTGACAATACCGAGAACACGGCGCAATTTATCGCCAATCATCCAGGCTGTGACTTCTTCTGACGATGAATCACGATCTTGCATGATGGATGTTAACTCATTAAATAAAAGTTCGTAGATGTCGACATCTTCGTCTCTGACTTCTTCCTCTTCATGAGGTATAAAATCTTCAGCTTCGAGATTTTCCTGATCTTCCATAATTGTCCCGCTAATTAATTGGCAGCAAAGATAATCCGAAAGCTTCGACTGACAAGAGGAAATGCTGATTATTTATGCCTGACATGAAAAATATTAAAAATTTTTGAAGAGCATGTAACAAATCACTTAGGCTAGGGAAAGACTCTGTAAAATCATAGGAGTTAAAATGAAAAAATTGCTTTGTGTGTTGTTTCTTTTCTGCAGTTTTTTAAGTGCTAAGGAAATCGACTTTAATCGTCAAATCAGACCCATACTTTCAGATAAATGTTATTTCTGTCACGGCCCGGATGCCGATGACATCAAAGGCAAGCTTCAGCTGCACACATTTGAAGCAGCTACCAAGAAGTTAGGTAAAAAGAAAAACCGTCAGGCTTTGGTACCGGGAGATCTCGATAAATCTGAGCTTTGGCAGCGCATCATTACAGATGATGAAGATGATGTCATGCCACCTCTAGATTCTCACAAAGCTCTTAATAAAGAAGATAAAGATCTTATTGCTGAGTGGATCAAGCAAGGAGGTAAATTTGCTGAGCATTGGTCTTATGCAAAACTGACTGATGAATACAGTAAAAAAAGTATCGATAACATTTTTAAAGCTGAATTAGCAAAAGAAAACTTTTCCTTATCTAAACAAGCCGAAAAAAGAACCCTTATACGTCGTTTAAGTCTCGACCTGCGCGGTTTACCACCAACAATTGCAGAGATCAATAATTTTTTAAATGACAAGTCAGTCAATGCCTGGGAAAAGCAGGTGGAGCGTTATTTAAATGACAAGCATTATGGTGAAAGAATGGCCGTTTTCTGGCTCGATCTGGCTCGCTTTGCAGATAGTGTCGGTTACCATGGCGATCAAGTTCAGAAAGTTTACCCTTATCGCGATTATGTTATTAATGCTTTTAATAAAAACAAGAAATTTGATGACTTCACAAGGGAGCAATTGGCAGGTGATTTACTACCAGATCGCCAAGATGAGCATCTTGTCGCGTCTTGTTTTAATCGTCTGAATATGATGACGCAGGAAGGCGGTGCTCAGCCAAAAGAATACATTGCTAAATATGGTGCCGATAGAGTTAGAACAGTGACTAATTTATGGATGGGCTCAACTCTTGGTTGTGCTGAATGTCACGATCACAAGTACGATCCACTTTCTGCCAAAGACTTCTATTCTTTCAAAGCTTTCTTTGCCGATATAAAACAAGTTGGACGTTATGGCGGTGCTTTCCCTCCACTTGCTCACATAAAAGACAAAGAGAATTATCCTAAATATGAAAAAGTCGCTGCAAAGTTAAAAGAAGTTTACGCAGCAATGTCGAAAGCAGAAGAGGCTTCGGATGTAGAGAGCGTAAAAAAGTGGCAATCTGAATTATTCAAAGATGTCGTAGTGAAATCTGCAACTTCAAAAAATAGCGCGACCATGAATACTCGCCAGGATGGTTCAATCCTGGTTAATGGAAAAACTCCGGACAATGATGTCTATGAAATTGATCTAAGCCTTAAATCAGAGACCAATAAACTTCTTCTGGAGGTTATGGTAGGATCTGATGTGAAACAGGGTTTCGGTCAAGGTGCAACCAACTTCATTATGTCTAAATTTGAAGTTTTCAGCCAAGGCAAGAAGCTTAACCTGAAAAAGGCTATTGCAGATTTTGAGCAGAGTGGTCACCTAATCAGAAATTCTTTGAAAGGTAACAAAGATCGCGGCTGGGCAGTTCATGGTTGGGAAAAGAAAAATCAGGTGAATCGCCATGCTCTATTTACTTTCCCTCAAAAAGTTTCAGGTGAGCTTAAAGTGAAAATCTCTTTCTTAAGTAAGCACAAGAAACATCAATTTGCTCTATTCCGTCTTTCAGGTCAGCCTAAGATGAATGACAGTGTTTTTACTTCTCTTTTTAAAGAGAAGAATTCTAAAAAGGCTTACCTCGCTCTAAATGATGCGAACTACAGAAAGCTCATCACTCAAAAAGCAGCTTTAGACAAGCAAGCCAAAGATTTAGAATATGGCCGTGCTTACTTCCTGGTTACTGAAGCCGTTAAGTCTGAAGTGACGCGTATACTTCCTCGCGGTAACTGGATGGATGACAACGGTGAAATTGTTGAGCCGGCGATTCCTGAATTCTTTGGTAAGATTGAAAAAGCAGGCCGTGCTGATCGTTTGGATCTGGCAAATTGGCTGGTTTCAAAAGATAATCCATTAACTGCCAGAGTTTTTGTTAATCGTGTTTGGGCCATAATGTTTGGACGAGGTTTAGCGCCAATAACAGAAGACGTCGGCTCTCAAGGTGAGCCTCCTTACTATCCACAAGTCATAGACAATCTGGCTTATGAATTCCGTAATGACTGGGATGTCAAAAGGTTGGTTAAGAAAATTGCCATGACTGAGACTTATCGCCAGAAGTCAGCTGTCAGTCGGCGTGCCAAAAATGAAGACCCTTTTAACAACTTTATCAGTCACCAAAATTCAAAAAGATTACATGCCGAATTCGTTCGAGATAATGCACTGGCTGTATCAGGACTTTTAAATCGCAAAATTGGCGGTCGCAGTGTAAAGCCTTACCAGCCAGCAGGGCACTACTCTCAATTGAACTTTCCAAAAAGAAAGTACTCGGCAGATATGAATGAACAGCAGTATCGTCGTGGACTTTATATGCATTGGCAGAGAACTTTTATTCATCCGATGCTACAGGCTTTTGATGCTCCAACTCGTGAAGAATCCTGTGCCAGACGTTCAGTGTCAAATACACCTCTTCAGGCCCTGGTTTTACTCAATGACCCAACTTTCAATGAAGCTGCAGTTCATATGGCGGAAAAAGCCCTGACTATCAAAACAACTGATACTCAAAGAATTCAGGTAATGTTTGAAAAAACAACAGGCCGTCTTCCTTCTGCGAAAGAGTTAAAAACATTGGACGATTATCTTCTAAGTCAGAAAATAGCTTACAACGAAAAGCCGAAGGAGATAACAGACTTCTTATCTCCAGGAATGTTTAAAGCTCATTATAAAACGGCAGATATGGCAGCTTTCACAGCTCTGGCTCGCGTACTACTCAACCTTCACGAAAGCATCACAGTTTACTAAGGAGAAGATCATGGATAGAAGAAAATTTTTACAGGCTTCCGCAGCAACAGGGCTTTCAGCTTTTCTTTTGAGTAATGCTCAAGCAGCCAGTCATACCAAATTCCCAAATTTTGCCCCAAAAGTAAAGCGTATTATTCACCTTTACATGGCTGGAGGTATGTCTCATCTAGAATCATTCGATAATAAACCGATGCTCGCGAAGATGGATGGTAAAGCTATGCCATCGTCATTTACCAAAGGCCAGCAGTTAGCCCAGCTACAGGGAAAAGAACTCAAGTGTTTTGCCCCGCGTTTTAAATTCAAAAAGTACGGTCAGTCTGGTTTAGAGATCTCAGAAAAACTACCGCACATCGGCAGTATTGCAGATGACGTCTGTGTGATTAATTCTATGAAGAATGAGCAGATTAATCACGACCCGGCTCACACTGTTATGAATACTGGTGGAATCCTCAATGGTCGCCCAAGTATAGGCTCCTGGGTGAATTATGCACTTGGAACCGAGAATGGCAGTCTACCTGGATATGTAGTGATGAGTTCAGAGGGCGGCGGCCAGGCACAGCCGATTTCTACTCGACAGTGGAATAATGGCTTTCTACCGGGCCGTTTTCAGGGAGTTAAGTTCAATTCTGTGGGTGATGCAGTCTATTATATCAATAATCCAAAAGGTGTGACCCGTCAGCAACAGGGCGATATGATCGAAACACTTAATAAGATGAATCGCCTGCTGAAAGACAATCGCAATGATCCTGAGATCAGTACGCGTATTTCGCAGTATGAATTGGCTTATCGCATGCAGGAGTCCATTCCTGAATTGAGCGATATGAAAGATGAACCTCAGCATGTGTTAGATATGTACGGCTGCAAACCAGGCGATGGCTCTTTCGCATCCAATTGCCTTCTCGCGAGAAGAATGGCTGAGCGTGGCGTGCGCTATATTCAGCTTTATCACCGTGGTTGGGACCATCACGGTGGTATTGAAAATGGTTTTCAGAAAGCCGCAGGCTACACAGATCAGGCAACTGCTGCTTTGATTAAGGATCTTAAGCAGCGTGATATGCTGAAAGATACCTTAATCATCTTCGGTACAGAGTTTGGTCGAACACCCATGTCTCAGGGAGGCAGTGGACGTGATCATCACATGAATTGTTTCTCTACCTTCCTTGCTGGAGGAGGAATCAAAGGTGGGATGAAGCACGGAGAATCTGACGAGTTTGGCTATGGTTCAGTAAAAGACACAGTTCATGTTCGCGACCTGCACGCGACGATTCTTCATCTACTTGGAATTGACCATCACAAACTTTCAGTTCGCTTCCAGGGGCTGGATCAGAGGTTGACTGGAGTTGACCCAGCGAAGGTGATTAAAAAGATACTGGCTTAAGGATTATTTTTGCCGACCAATTGCGGTCGGCAAAACTGATCACTGGATATGGTCGTTGAAAGTTAACCACTATCAGTGAATTAGTGACTAGACTATGCTAGGACAGCATCGTCGTATTCGGCATCTCCAAAGGCAAGAATTAGCATAAAAATTGGTTGTAGAAATAACATGGCTATCAGAAGCCCAAAACCTTTACCAAAGCTTTTACAAAAGCGGTTGAGGTCAATTAGGGAGACAATTATATTCACCAATGGAATGAAGTAAAGTATAATTCTCCAGGCAGGCTGCCTGATGATTTTTAAAAAAACAAAAATGTTCAAGATAGGAACTAGAGACTTCCAACCGGCTTCTCCAGCCTTATTGAAAATTTTGATGTTTGCAAGAACTGCTACAATTATAAAAATTGCTACAATTACTCCAATAAATAACATAGATCCGGCTACAGCGGCATCGTTTGGATTATTCATATTAATTACCCTTATTTTTATGAATGAATTGTTAAGATACTTTGTAGTAGTAAATGATCCAGTATTATAGGGTAATTAATGGAGTTCTAGTTTACCCATTAATCTCTAAATCACTCACAGGGTAGCAGCTGCAAAGTAGAGCTGCTCCGCCATCAGCAGGAACTGGAGGTGGATCGTAGAAGTACTTTACGTCACCTTTGGTAATTTCGACCTGGCAGGCAGAGCAGTAGCCGGAACGACATCCAGCCTTAATTTGAACATCGTTATCGAAGGCAAGGTCAAGAATACTTAGATTTGCATGTTCGTGACTGCAGTATTCTAAAATGCGTCCTGAACGCGTAAAGTTTATCTTATAAATCATCTAGTTTTCCTGTTGCGCAACAGTCGTCATGTCCCGGTCAATTTTTCTAGTAGTGTAGTAAATATAAACTATTGCAGCTATGGCTACAATAAAAGAGCAAAGCCATGGGTTGTAGTCGTAGACATTCGTTAATGGTCTAATTCCGAAATAATAGAAGGCAAACATCGCAATGGTCTTTTTGATTTGCCCTGCAGCATTTTTTTTCATCGTTTTTATGAGGTTTGAGTGAGCAATAGTAAATAATATCGTGAGATAAATACTTAAGGCTATGTAGCTACCCGGCTCATGGAGAAGCTTGAGAAAGTTACCAAAATACTGAGGGTTAAATAGAGTTATAAGTACACCATAGAATAATGGGATGAGTGAGAAAAAAAGAGCTGCTTTATACTTAGTCTTTAATATTTCCATGTTGCTTTTTGGAAGCATAAGAATAGATGACATTTGCTTGTCCTTTGTCTCGTACACAAAGGCCATGGACGTATAAACAATGAGTTCTGTTAAAAATGCCAAGTACAAAAGGGCGCAGGTTATAGGCAGGGCATTATTTGTACTGGTGCCTGACTTATGCAATTGCCTGTATAGCAGAAATGACCCAATCGGGTAAAAAAGTGCTTTTAGAATCACCATTTTCCTACCACCATTTAATAGATAGTCTTTACCGATTAGAGCTTGTCCCCAAATTCGCTTACGTTTCTTTGTTTTGCTTTTATCTTTATTTTTCCCAAGATCTGCAGTTGTCGATAAATTGAGCTTTTCAAGCATTTTGGTACTGAGGTAAAGAAGTAACACTGCTATGCAGAGAGTCAGTATAGCTGAGGTAACGATATTTGGGATGAGATCCTGAAAGTTAAATATTCCGGCAAGAATCAGGACATTATTATAAGTTACTGATTTCTTAAATAGATTCCAGCTAGCAGTTTGCGGCAAGTATTTGTATTGAAATAGATCCAGTAATCCAGGCCCAAAGAAGAAAAGAAGACCACAAACAATTGTTAGTCCCGCGGCATTTTTAAAACTGACTCCAAGACAGGAAACGACGACGCCAATACTGCCGAGAAGAATGACCTGAATTGTGAGTAACAACATGATTTGAGGGATCTGCTGAGGGTCTACTCCACCATGTGCTATGCACATTATGAAAATGGGTAGCTGGATAAGTAAACCATTTAAAATTTCGCTAAAAATAGGAACTGATTTTGCTGCAATCAATGAAAGAGGATGGCGTGGAGTCAGCATCAAAAGTCCTAGAGTGCCGCTTTCTCTTTCCGAAGCAATCATCGAGCTAAATATTATGCAACTGTACATAGAATAGAAGATGAAATTGATTGAGACTAAGATTTGAAAGGCCATCATTCCCGAAAAAATTCCGGAATCGACAAAAGAGGATAAAATTGCTGTAAGTAAAACAGCAAGCACGGTTCTGGTGATGTAAGTCTGAGGGGAGCGAGAAGCTTGTAAAAGAACTCGTCCAGTAAATATAAACTCTTTATTTGAAGAAATGCCGCTTAGTTTCATATGCCCTTGTGAAGAAGACTAATTCTTTTCAAATTTTAAGGGGCTGATATGCGCTTCACAGAAACTTTCGGTATGCTGTGAGTTGATTTGTACAGCAACTCCTCCAAGTTTGGGAGCTTCTCGTCCATAAAGCTTTTTATAGTCAGCTTTTATGTCGCGGGTTATGGTAAACCATTCGTTTTTGTCTTCGCGGTCGTCACCGGATTGTACGACAAGAATTTTCTGTGAAACAATAAAAGGTATGGAAGAGTCTTTGGTGTAGCCAACCGGAGCTGTAGGGTCCCAGATATAACTGATTAAGTTTCGGCCTTCAAAGGCTAATAAGACTTGGGCGGCTTGGTCATCTGTAGAACGCTTGCGGACATCACCGCCTTTAGGGTGCTTTTTGACTTTCCATTTAAAAGTGAGCCTGCCATATTTATCCAAGTCAACATTTACTGACTTCTGGAAATAGTAAGATGCCTGATTGCTCCGTAATCGCAATACTTTAGTGTCGAGCTCTTTGTCTGTGATGACTTTGGTGTCAGCCTTGCCATCTTTGACTTTTACTTCCCATAGGTCGGTTGTTTCAAAGTCGCTATAATCGAGGGTGACCGATTCGCTATTTCGAATGACTCCGGGTTCAGCTTTACCGTTTTCAGCATGTGAAAATACGCTGCAGAAAACCAATGTAACAAAACAAAGTATGTTTTTCTTATTCATAAATATTTAACCTTTATGGTTTTATATTTGTATCAGCCCAGAGTGAAGATTCTTAAACCTTTGTTAAAATTTAAGGAATATCTTCTTAATTACAAATATTCGTCTCAATCTTTATGAAAAAAATCAATTCATGTAGCCTTCAGCTCTCATGCTACAGAAATCTTTGCTTATATTATGGCGCAAATGACCGATAATAATATGGTCGATAACTTTTATGCCGAGGATTTCTCCAGCTTCCTGTAAATTTTTAGTTGTTTCGACATCCTGCTTAGAAGGGCAGGGGTCTCCAGAAGGGTGATTATGGGCTAAAATTACTTTCGAAGTTCCAAGCTTGACTGCTTCTCGAAAAACTTCTCTGGGGTGAACATGAGAACGATCGAGAAGACCTCGGGTGATCATGGCATCTTTTATAATCTCGTTCCTGGTTCCGAGCAGTAACACATGGAACTCTTCTTGTTCTTTGCCAGCTAGTATTGGCCTTAAGTAATCTGCGGCTGTTTCTGGAGCCTGAATATGAAACCCTTCTTGGGCCAATTGCCCTTGAAGTCTTCTGGCTAATGCAAAAACGGCTTTGATAGCAGTTGCTTTAGCTTCACCTACTCCATGGATGCTCTGTAGTTCGTTTAAGTCAGATCGGCTTAGTTTCAGGAGAGAGCCGCCAAAATAGCCAAGAATATTTCTTGATAGATCGATGGCTGACTGGCCCTTACTGCCAGTCCCGGTAATAAGTGCGAGTAATTCTGCATTTGCCAAAGAATCTTCTCCAGAAGAGATCATTCTTTCCCGAGGTCTTTCATTTTCAGGTAAGTCATTAATTAAGAAGTAACCCATATTTGCCCTTTGAGTTTTTTTATGAAAAATATTGTAAAGATGTATAAAGATAAGAGCAATCGGGTATTAAAAAATATACTGAATTTTGAATCATTGTTAAATTCAGGGATCTTGTGGTAAATTACGAACACTAAGACTTTGCACATTATGTAGAACTCTACTGGAATAAAAGAATGAACTACAGACTAACTACTTATTTTTTATTTATGACAACAGCTGTTTTTGCCGGGCTTTACTTCACATCCTCAGAAGAAGAATTGACTGTCAATGAAACGGTTTTTGTAAGCGACCAAATTATAAGCTCACCTTCAGTTGAAACTTCAGAGACTAAACCCCAAAGCATTACACCTTCTGAAGCTACATCACCAAAAAGTGAGACCAAAGTCATTATAAAAGAGGTGAGCAGTCACCCGGAGTATGACAGTGATAAGCTGGATCACATGGCCTTCATGTATGAAAATTTCCTCAAAAGCCATACTGCGAGAATTAGAAGATCTTATCCTCTGTTGTTCGAACGCTTAAGTTTAGATGACGCCAGTCAGGAAGAATTGACTCGTTTACTTTCTGAAAAAGAAATGGTGAACTGGATGCGTGGCCACAATATGAATGATGATGAAAAGCTTGAGCTGGCTGAGCGCAAAGAGCAAATGAAAGAGAAGTTTAACCAGCAAATAGCCGACCTTTTAGGATCTGAAACAGATATTTTTCAAGATTATGAAGATAAAAAGCAGCAATATCAACAGATATCAGGTCTAAAGGGAAAGATGGAGGAGAGTGGCGATTTTAGCATTGCAGCTCAAGATGAATTGGCTTCTTTGATGCAGGAAAGCAGAAGTATTCATAAAGAGATGTTTGGTGATGAGTGGAAAACTCTTCGTGAATCTAAGGAAAAAGCAGATGAATTTCTGGCTGTTACCAGTGAGAGGTATAAGCAATTAACTGAGAGCGCCGATTTTCTTAATGAGGCACAAAAAGAAGTCTTTGGTGGGTACTTGAATAAAGTCTACCAGCGCTTTGAAAGGGCTGCTAAAAACTATGATAGAAGACGTAAAAGTAAAAAAGATTAAAGCCGGCAGCATTATAACTGCCGACTTGAATTTACTAAAGTTTCTTACCGAGGTGAAAAACAGCTGAAACACTGCCAGGGAATGTTGCTCCATGGAAAGGAGACCAGCCTGAACGGCTTTGAATGTCATTGTTATCAACTGTCCATGGTTTGTTCTTATTGATGACTGTAAATGAGGCAGCATAGCCTTCGGCAACTTGACCGAATTTCACCGGTGTCGTTTCAAATTGATTAACGAATTCACCTGGATTGAAAGCTGTTACTTTGGCAACTTGCTCCGGTGTGAAGTTCTGGTCTTCCATGAGCCATGTTGTGAAAGCTCCATAAGTATCTAACTGAGAAGTTCCAGATACACCATTGACGTCTGCCAGGCTGGAAAAGAATTCAGGATCATTCTTCTTGAGTTCCTCAAAATTCTTCAGGCAGATTTCGTCTAACTCTGCAATTTCTTCAAGGCTCATGCTACTAAGGCCAGAAAGTTTCTTCTGAATTTCAATTGGCTGGTAGCGCCCAAGTTTTTCACAGATGCGGTGAGGAGCATGGTCGGTAGCGATGTAATCAACGGTTCCATCGAGCAGACCCGCAAGAAGGCCTTTACGGTCAATTTCATCTCTGAAAGCCGGGTTCATTTGTAACCATGGCTTGTTGTCATCATCAAGAACAGAAGTGTCCCAGTAAAGTTGCTGTGGAGTGGTCTCGACAGTGACGCTGACGCCTCTGGCTTTTGCAGCTCGAACGAGTTCAAGGCCATCGCCAGTTGAGAAGTGGCAAAGCTTGCCTTTAAGTTCGTACTTCTCAATCAGGTAAAGCGCAAAAGCAGTGGCTGTGTTTGCCGCACCACGAGGTCTACGATCAGAGTGAGTCGCGTTATTTTTAGAGATATCTAAGATATGCGGATCTTCACAGTGAAAGCTAACATGCTGACCTCTATAGCGTTCGATAGTCGTTTCAAGTTCAGACTGTGATTTGAAGAAAAGGTCACCGATTGAAGGTCCCATAAACGCTTTATAAGGGACAGTTTTGGTCAATGGATTGGTGTCGGGGCCGATGCCTGCATAGAGAGTGAAGTGAACTTTTTCGTCGCTGCACTTTGCACATTTATTTGCATAGCTTTGATCGTCTACTGGCGGTACTGGGTTATTCGGCATGTCTGCTACATGAACAACTCCGCCATTTACTGCTGCAGCTGCTGCAGTCGCAAAACTTTCTTTGTAGAGCTGTGTGCCGGTTTCATCTTCACGGGCGTGAATGTGAATGTCGCCCATACCCGGGAAAATCAATTCGTCTTCACCGAAAGCGAAGTCTGCTTGACCAAGGCTCTCACCCATTGCCTCGATGATACCCTGGTCGTTGCATTTAACCTGGCCTTTGAAGCGGCCATCGTGGTTATAAAAATTTCCTTCTAAGATCATGCCTGAATTCCTCAATATTCTTGAGAGATTATTGGTGCGTTTAGAAGGAATTCTAACCTTATGTCTTTAAATGGCTTAGTTTTTCACCCAGTCATTCATAAGGTCTTTTATTTTTCGTTGATACTTGGTCCCTTCTAGTGAGCATTTCCCTTTAAAGTTTGAGAGTAAGTTTTCCGGTACCCTGACCGAAATAGCTTTGGATTTTTCTGAGGGTTGATAAAGTTTACGGTAATTTTCCTGAAATTCGAGAATCTGATCAAAGGTCAGCTTTTGGCATTCCTTGAGGTATTCATCGGTAAAGAACTGAGTCGATTTTTTCATAGTTTCTCCAGTGCTCTTATATCTTCCAAATCCTGCGGTCTTGCGGCCGCTCTTTTCATACTTATGAGATCTTTCTTACTTATTAACGGCACAATCCCCATTTTGGTTTTTAGTTTCCTGAAGCTCATGTCCTTGAGGTCATGAGTGATGATTATATCTACTTGTTTTGTGGCATCGCTATTGTGGGTAAATGTCCAGTTGAGAAGATTTCGCTTTTCGATAAATTGTTGGCGAAAGTTGAATATTTCAGTGGCAGAAACAGGTATGGCTGAAGTGTAGCCAAGTTCTTCCAGGCTGGACTCAACTTTTTGAAGGTTCTCAGCTTCAAATCTCACCGCGATATCCAGATCAAGAGAACCTCGAACGACTCCATGTAAACTCGACGCCAACGCTCCCACGACTGCGTAAGCAATTTTGTTCTTTTCAAAATTTCTGAATATATCGGAGTAATACATATATACATTGTATATACAATATTATATAAAATCAAGCATTTCTAAAGTATTTGCATGATTTAATTTTTTAATATAAAAATATTTCTATATTTAAACTTAATAAAATTTGTAGTTATTAACCAATATCTTATAGGAGGTCAGTGTGATATTTAGACCTAACTATTTACTTAGATTGCTTTTAATAGGGGGCTGCTGACTTTTACATCTTGCAGTTCATATTCACCGATTAAAGGGATTGAAGTTAGAACATTTGGAAAAACTAAAGAAGGTCTGCCTGTGAATCTTTATACATTAAAAAATAGTAATGGCCTGGAAGCTAAGATTACTGATTATGGTGGTATCGTAACTTCATTGTCAGTGCCGGATACAAATGGAGCACTGGAAGATGTCGTAGCAGGCTACAATAACTTGGAATATTATGTTGAAGCCAATCCATATTTTGGTTGTTTAGTCGGTAGGTTTGGCAATCGCATAGCAAAAGGCAAGTTCTCGATTGATGGCAAAGAGTATATACTGGCTCAGAATAATGGCGAAAATAATCTGCATGGTGGCCTTAAAGGTTTCGATAAAGTTCTGTGGTCTGCAGTAGAGAAGCAAACAAGTGAGGGACCTTCACTTGAGCTGACTTATACCAGTAAGGATGGTGAAGAAGGCTTCCCAGGGAATCTTCAAGTAAAGGCTATTTATACATTAACAAAAGCTAATGAATTGAAATTGGCTTTTACTGCCACTACTGACAAAAAAACGCATGTGAATTTGACGCACCACTCATACTTTAATCTTGCCGGTCCTGAAAGCGGAAATATCTATGACCATGAGGTAATGATCAATGCTGATAAATTTACACCGGTTGATGAAACTTTGATACCTACTGGTGAACTTAAGGCTGTTAAAGGAACGCCATTTGACTTTACTCAGCCGAAGAAAATTGGTGCTCGCATAAACAGTAATGATCAACAATTGAAGTATGGCCTGGGTTATGATCATAACTGGGTGATCAATGATACTTCGAGTAATGAACTGAATTTTATGGCGAGAGTAACAGAGCCAACAACTGGAAGAGTTATGGAAGTATATTCGGATAAACCGGGTATGCAGTTTTACTTAGGTAATTTTCTGGATTCTTCAAATATTGGTAAAGGTGGCAAAGCGTATAAACATCGTTATGCATTTTGTATGGAACCTCAGAGTTTTCCTGATTCGCCTAATCAACCGACATTTCCGTCAACATTATTGAGCCCGGGTGAAGTTTATAATCATACGATTATTTATAAGTTTTCAGTCAAATAGTTAAGATCAGTTATTCCAGACGTTATCAAAACGAAAAGTATAAAGTTCGGCATTTCGTTGGCCGGGTATGTACCTATTATTAGTCACATGCCCGTCAACAAATACAGTGACCCATTCGGTCGTTCCAAAGGGAGTATGCCAGTAGTACTTAGAGTCATCGACACCTGTTGCACTTTCGGCTCGTATACCTCCAACTTCGGCGATAGCTATAACTCTATCTGGTTCTTTAACCATGGAAAGTGTAACTGGAGGTTTAAGAGCTTTACCGCCGAATACATGAGCGGCATAAGAATTTCCTTTTGCTTCAAAGTAACCGCCTTTTTCAGAGGGGCACCTGGCAAATTGCATGCTGGAGTCATCATAGTTTTGGGTTAAGTAGCCATTTAAAGGTCGTTTAGAAGCTTCAACGGTTAGGCTGCTTCCAGCTTTTCCCATCCAGATAGCTTCGTCGGAAACGCCGTCATATTTATTTTGTGGAAAGAGTTCATCATTTTCATCTAAAAACATTGTCAGAGCATAGCCTGCTTGCTTGCAGTTGCTTATACAGACAGCTCTTTGTGCTTTGAGACGCGCGTTACTAAGGCTTGGCAAAAGAATTGATGTAAGTATGCCAAGAATTGCGACTATTATAAGCAGCTCAATCAGCGTAAAGCTTTTTTTAAACATGTGTGTACCTCTCCACCGTCATCCACCCAGTAAGTAGAGTCTGGCAAGCCAATGAATGTTACAAATGACTTAGATAAAATTTAAACTTCCGTTAGTAATAATAAGGTGGACGTATAGGTGATTTGCAAATTTTATTTTAGGAATGTTATTCATGAAAAACTACCTGTGTTTTGGAGATTCAAATACCTGGGGCTTTATCCCGGCATCTGATTTTGAGCGTTACCCTTACGATCTGCGTATCTGTGGTCATTTACAAAATAATCTGGATCCGGATCTGCGAATTATTGAAGAAGCTCTGAATGGTCGTATGACGGCCTGGGATGATCCTCTAAATGTTGATAAAAATGCCACCAGACAGTTGCCTTCTATTCTGGATTCTCATCGCCCATTAAATCTGGTGTCGATCATGTTAGGTATAAATGACATGAAGCACTATATGAATAAAACAGCAATTGATTCCGCAATGGGGATCGCTGTACTTATCGATCAGATTAAATCTGCAAAATGTGGGCCAAATGGAGAATGCCCGGAGATCATCATTATTGCTCCTACTGTTTATGTCGATGCCGAAAAACCTTTCGGGCACGTATTTGACGGAGCTTCCGAAAAATCGAAAGGCTTTGCCGAAGCTTATAAAGAAATTGCTGATGCTCATAAAGTACACTTTTTTGATGCTGGTCAACATGCTGTACCACCAATGGATGGCGATGGTGTGCATATCGATCACCATGGGACAAAAGCTATTGGAGAGGCTTTGGCTGCATATATTAAAGAAACTTTTGATTGGTAATTATTCATAAATTTTTTACATAAAGACCATCGCGTTGTACAGATTCCTTAAAATGACAACGTAAACAGGGTGTAATATTTGTTAGATTCAAGTAGTTCTCAGACATAGATATTACAGAAAGGGTAAGTTTTAAGGAATGCGTGTTATGAGATTTGTGGCTATGGTTATGCTGCTTTTCTTAGCCTCTTCACAGGCTGAGAAAAAGCAGAATGTTCTTTTTATTTCTGTTGATGATTTATCGAATGCTTTGGCTTGTTATGGGGATTTGGTTGCCAAGCCTCCACATATCGATAAGCTGGCAGGGCAGGGGGTTCTTTTTGAAAGAGCCTATAACCAAATCCCACTGTGTAACCCTTCACGTGCTTCAGTGATGACCGGCATGCGCCCTGATCAAATTAAAGTCTACGATCTAGATCGCCATTTTAGAGATGAAATGCCCAATGCAGTAACTCTTTCTCAAGCCTTTATGAAAGAGGGCTACCTATCTGCCAGAGTCGGTAAGATTTACCACTACAATGTTCCTGCTTCAATTGGTACAGATGGCCATGACGATGCTCCTTCCTGGCAATTGAAGGTGAATCCAAAAGGGCGCGATAAAGCAGAAGAGCATCTGATATACAATGCTGAGCCCCACAGAAAAATAAGCGCCGCTCTAAGTTGGTTGGCTGCTGATGGCAAAGATGAAGAGCAGACCGATGGTATGATCACTACTGAAGCCATAAAGATTATGGAGAAAAACAAAGATAAGCCTTTTTTCCTGGCTGTTGGTTTCTTTAGACCACACACTCCTTTTGTAGCTCCGACGAAATACTTTGACATGTATCTTCTTGATGATATGCGTTTACCTTATGCCCCTAAGGGAGATCGCGATGACATACCGACAGCAGCTTTTGCTCACAACTGCCCAATCCCTCATTATAATCTGGATGAATTAACTCTGCGTAAATCACTACAGGCTTACTATGCTTGTGTTTCTTTTATCGATGCTCAAGTGGGGCGTTTAACAGCCGCTCTTGACCGTTTGGGGATAGCGGAAAATACTATTGTCGTATTTTGGTCAGATCATGGTTATCACTTAGGTGAGCACAATGGGGTTTGGCAAAAGCGCACCCTTTTTGAGCAGGGCGCTAGAGCTCCATTAATTATCAAGGCACCGAATCTTAAAAGTGGTGGTCAGGTAAATCGCCGTATTGTTGAGTTTATCGACATCTACCCGACTATAGTTGATCTTGCCGGTTACAAAGTTGCAGGTAACCTTCCAGGTAGAAGTATGAAGAAGATTATGCAAAACCCTCAGGCAGAGTGGGATGATTTTGCCATCACACAAATTCTAAGACCAGCTGACAGTCGCCTTTCGACATCGGTTATGGGGCGCAGTATTCGCACAGCTCGCTGGCGCTACAATGACTGGGCTGAAGGAGCTCAGGGCGCAGAGCTCTACGATCATTACACAGATCCTAAGGAGTTTAATAATCTTGCGATAAACCCGGATGAAAATATCAAAAAGATCATCAAAAAGCTTAAAGCAAAGATGTCTTCTAAAGCTTCGGGTAAGATTCCAACGACACCATTTAATCAGCCGCGTTTATAATTCTGCTGTTTGTATTTCTTCCAGGTAGCGGGCAGATGTACCTTTGACGATAGTCTTGTTAATCATGGGATGATTGTCGTGAGTTGGGCCGCAATCGCTGTCTGGATGGTACGCGATAACTTTCATAAAATTGCCTTTTGTACTGAAGGCATGCTCTGTTTCAGCAGGAATGATGAATAGAGAGCCGGGCTTTAAAGGAATCTCTTTACCGCTTGATCGACAAATGCCTTCACCTTCATAGACCAGACCCACTCTAACAGATGGGTGCGTGTGGAGTGTCTGCTCAATTTCACAGGGGAAATAGAGATAATTTAAACAGGCATTGCCTTTCTCTACAGGAGGAATAAGCAAGGTATCTGAACAGCCATCGATATACTTTAGCCTGCCGCTTTTTTCGATGGGGCCTCCTAAAGAAAAGAGTCCTTGCCAGTTCAGGCGGCTAATTAAAATACAGGTTCCAGTTCCAGATAGCCTCATGGAGTTCGGGCAGCTGAAATACATGCCTTGCTTAAGTGGGAACTTAGCTGTTTCAGTATCAAGGCTGACGGAGCCCTGAGCGACAAAACCAAACCATGTACCATTAGTCGAATAATCTGTTGCCTTACCAGAGTAAACTTGTAGTAAAGAATCACCTGCAGATTCTTCGATTAATTCCTGAGTCGTAGAGTCTAGAGGGAGTGAGATAAACTCTTTGTTCATTTAAATTTTTTCTCCTTCAATGGTAACGCGTCGCCAAATTTCAAAAGTGAGAACCATCCACAATTTTAAGCCGTATCTTGTTTGCCACTGTGGTGTATCAAAAGACATGAGCTCGGCTATACTATCGCTATTAAAAATTCCGGCTTTTTTTATTTCCTTAGGGTCTAAAATCTTTCTGGCAAAGTTCTTCATTTCTTTTTGAAACCAAAAGTGAACCGGTACGCGCATACCGCTTTTTGGTCTATCGATAACAGCCTGCGGAATTCGTCCCTTAAAGGCCTCTTTTAAAATTATCTTTTCATCGCCTTTACATAGCTTTTGACGAGGATTTATTTTAAAAGAAAATTCAATGAGCTCCCGATCAAATAAAGGTGCCAGAGGGGTTAGACCATTGGCTCCCAACATTCTCTCCACTTTCGGAAGAATGAGTTGTGCCCCTTTTAGTTGTGTGTTGATAGCCATCAACTTATTGAGTTCGTAAGGGGTTTCTGCTTTGAAAAATGGTGTAAAGAGGTTCTCTAAATCTTCTTCTTCATCGATCTCTTCCTGAATATGAGGGAGTAAAAGCTGATCGATTTCATTGTAAGCTCGTTTGTATGAAGCCAGATAAGCTTTTTCGCGATAGTTTTTGGGGCGTTTTATTGAGTACCAGTCATTCATCAGCAGTGGATAGTTTTTGGGACCACCAAAAAGTGGGTCGCCGCCTTCTCCGTTAAAGATAAATTTGACATCCTTTGCTGCATGCCTGGCAAGTTGATAGTTGGGGACTGTAATTGGGTCGCCAATGGGTTCATCCAGATGCCAGATGATCTTGTGCATATCCGGAATGAAACCTTTGGGAGAAATCTGGAAATTTTCATGGTCTGTTCCAAGTCTGGAAGCAACTTGTTCGGCAAACTCTAATTCATGATTGTATTCTTTACCAAAGTGAATGGTCCAGGTCTTAAACTTGTGCCCAAGTTCTCTTAGTTGAGTTGCAACGATCGATGAGTCCAGACCTCCAGAAAGAAAGACGCCCCAGGGTTGGTCAGGGAGACGACAGTTTATGGCCCGGGTAAATAAATCTTTAAATTCATCAATACGTCTTGTATGCGGGGTCTCATCCTCAGGAAGAAGGTTCAGTGAAAAATACTGTTCTTGAAATCCATAACCATTGTGAAACCTGAGTAAGTGACCCGGCTTTAGCTTTTTGATGTTTTTGATGATCGAATTTTCACCGGGTAAGTAGCTGCAGGCTAGATACTGTGCTAGACCGGCAGAAGAAATTTGGGCACTGAAACCAGGAACTTTTAACAGGGCTTTAGCTTCGATAGAAAAGTAAAGCCTGCCTTTGTGAATGAGATAAAAAATGGATCTCTCACCAGCAGGATCCCGCAGTAGTATAGTCTGTTTTTCTTCTTTGATTAGAAGAATATAAGCTCCACGAAGTTTCTCAAAAACACTTATACCTTTTTGCCTATAGTCCTTACATATACTTAGAAATTGTTCTTCTGTATGTGAGTGAAGGTTTCCAGAATAAGTTATAAACAGGTCTTCTTTATTGTAAGAACAAGTCGTCATGGAGTTGGTCATAAGACCCAGTTGGAGGCCATTAACAGAGAATGAATCAAAGTTATCACCACGATGTTTGAGGGTATCGAACATAGTCGACATGAGATTTTCATCACTATCTGAGGTATAACCAAATAATCCTGTATTAGCCAAAGTCCGACCCTCCATCGGAATCTACTTCATAGCCAAGGATACCGGTTGCCTTTTCATAAGCAGAATCTGTTAGAGCAGTTATCTCATCGAACTGAAAGATTAAGTAGCCAGATGCCATAATGCTAAAGGGCAGGGCCTCAATAGAAAAGCTTTCTTGTTTGTGAATGTTGTTTTGGCGGCAGAATTTGAGATTCTTAAGTTCACTTCTGAACAAGCCTATGTCTTTAATGTTCTCTTCTTTAAGGGGCAATTCACGTTTTTCTAAGAGGCGCTCTTTCATTGATTCACCTTCATCGCTGGCATTGTGCAGGAGAAAAACTTTTAAATCAGGTTGCTCATTCAGAAAAACTTTGGCTTGTTCATACAGATGAGACGGGTAGGCATTTTCACTTATGATCAAGCACTGCTTTTCCAAGTGAAATTCATTGAGAACTAACAGGTCAACCAGTCTGTCTTTTTGGGTAATCAGAATAGAGTTGACCCCATAATCGTAAGCATCTTTCGGAGTATTTTGATTGATTTGATTTAGGTCAATGGAAACATTTTCCAGTAAGTACTCCAGAGGGCCATTATATTTTTGCCATTTCTTAAGATGTGCTTTGATTTCTTCTTTGGCGAACTTTCTGTTTTTATGGTAGATACCAGAAATTATAAATACTAATATTGAAAACCCTGCTAGTAAAAATGACAGGAGTACGAAAGAGAAAAATAACCCAAACATTGCACAAATACTACCCAGGTCTGTAAGCCAAAAACCATTTTTAAGGTGCCTTGGATAAAGAGTGACTAATTGTTCAAAGGTAAAGTAGCGCGTATTTGAAAAGGAGATTCCTTTTAGAAAATTGATGAATAAATTATCGCTTATACCATCAATTTTGGGGTGAAATATGAATGAATAGCCGCAGCTACAGTCAACGTTACATTCGGTTGTGGGATCCCGGGATATAGGATCTTCTCTGACATCAGTTTGACACTCTGGGCATTTCATACAGCACTATACATGCTGAAAGTGGAATTAAATGCCTTGTCTTTAAATCAGTGGATCAATTTTTAGCGGATACTTTGGCCTCTACCCTTAGGTACTTGTCATCATTTGAAGACCAGCCTTTGGGGTTGTAGAGAAAGCCACTAAGGCTCTTTAAGTTTTTCTCGGCGATGACACTTAATTGGAAGCGGACATTTATGCTATTGTCTGTGGTAATTACAACTTCTTGAGGTGTTTCGGTATTGTAGACATTTTGTTCTGGATAGAAATAAAGGTCTTGTGGAATGTCTTTGGTAAATTCAGAGTTGTGTACTGCAAGAATTATTTCTGAATCTGTTTGCTGGAAGCTGCTTTGCCATTTTTCAATGAGTTTAGGGATTCTGTCTCTGGCAGCTTGAATGATTTTGTGATGCTTAGAGTTAAGTTTGGTCTCAGTATCTCTATTGAGAGAAATTTTAGTTTGGGCAAAACCGACAAAGCAGCATGATTTTTCAGAGCAAGTCATGCCACCGACTTTTGCCTCTATATCGAAACTTTCAGGAATATCTGCCCCTGCTTGTATATCGACAAGTAAATAGGTTTCGCCTTTATATCCATGACAATTATACTTGAGCATCTTACTGCGTTCTGGAACCTGCCACTGTATTTCTCCAGCTTTAAAACCTTCAGGAAGGGTCCAGTCAATTTTTGTAGCCACTCCTACCATACCGGGATTTTTCCAATAGGTATGGAAGCCGTCGAAGTGTTGTATATGAATAGCGACGGTAAAACTGGTATTTGGACTTATTGCATCTGCCTCACTGATGAGATTAATTTTGACGCCTTTCATTTTTACGGCATCTTCAGCTTGTGGATAGGCTGTAGTCGCAAAGAGTATGAGGATACTAAGCAATTGTAAAAGTGTTTTCATTCTGTCTCTGTAATTAAACTGCAGTAACTAAAATACGCATAGGGATAATTGTCAATTTTTTAGAGAAGATAGTTTGTTTTTGAGATTTAATTGAAATTTAATCTCAATTTTATATTGAATGTCTGTTAAATAGCCTTATACTGGAAGAGTAATCAGTTTTATTAATTGATTCCTAGAGTTCATGTGTAAATGCCTGAGGCCGGTTCAGAAGGGCAATTCTGAATCGGCCTTTCTTTTTTGATACATCGTTGACCAGCTTTCATTATTACTTCAACTTTTCTGAATCTGACTTGTAGTATTTTCTTGGAGTCTCTAACCAAAAATTTACATCTTTAATTAGTAGAGTAGTGGGATTGGAAAGACCTCTTTAAGAGTTTAATTGAAATTTAATCTCAATTTATATTGAATTCTGATTAAATAGCTTTATACTGGAAGAGTAATCAGTTTTATTAATTGATTCCTAGAGTTCATGTGTAAATGCCTGAGGCCGATTCAGAAGGGGCAATTCTGAATCGGCCTTTCTTTTAATCTTAGTTGGGTTTAATTCTTCGATACTTGCATCGCAACCAATCAAACCGATACCTCGTGGGCTTGCCCCGAAGAGGTTCATCTCACCTTATAAAACTTTGTATTAGTTGTAAATGTTTGATGAGTAATGTGTTGTTGGTATCCAACTTCTTTTTTGATTATATTTAATTATGTGTGTAATTGCGGGAGGAATATATGAACAGAAAATTTACACTAATCGAACTTTTATTGGTAATTGCAATTATTGGTATTTTGAGCAGTATGCTCATGCCTTCTTTGGCGAATGCTCGCCTCAAGGCGATGTCTTCCGTATGCATTAGCAATCAGCGCCAAGTCAGTATAGCAACACAATCTTATGCTATGGATAACGACGAATTTGGTCCAACCGATAATATTGATGATCATGATCATCGCTGGCATCAGATGTTAACCTCAACATACTTACCAGCTGGACATTTGGATAAAGGTGCTTCACCGGTGCAAGCCTGCCCAAACGGCTTACCACTGGATGCCGCGTGGAAAAGTACTATTGCTATGAACTCCCGAATTACCGGTAAAAAACAGCATGGTGGAGAAACGATTCAGAGATCGATCGCCATAGCTTCTCCGTCCGAAACATGTTTACTTATGGATTCTTACGATGCCTGGCGTAGTACAGGTAACTACAACATGAATTTGAAAAGGTTAGTTACAGATGGAGAGCCCTATGTTATAGCTCGTCACCTTGGAAAAGCAAATATGAGTTATCTGGATGGCAGCACAAAACCGAAGTCAGTTTCATTTCTTCTGTCTACAAGTGATTGGAACTGTGTTTTTTGGGATCCACAACAGTGATGTGAAGTGGATGATAAAATTTACTCTCGTAGAGCTTTTGGTTGTGATTTCTATTATTGGTATTCTTACCAATATACTACTTCCTTCTTTATCTAAAGCCCGCAAAAAAGTACAGCAGGCTGTTTGTGTGAATAACCAGCATCAGGTATCGCGTGCAATGATTTCATATATCCCTGAAAATTCAGAATATGCTGCCCATGATTATAGCAATAATGGGGGCACTTATTGGTTTAAAGATTTGATAACCGGCAGTCTACTTCCAGATGTGATAACTTCTGGAGGGTACTATGCATATCTTCAGTGTCCCAAAGCCATGCAACTTGAAAGTAAAGGTACATCAACTGTTGCAGCCAACTCGAAATTGATGCAAAAGAATTAGGCTGACCACAAAACTTCAGCACTGTCCAGCCCGACTGAAACTATAATGCTCATTGATTCCTATAACCGGTGAAGTGCCTCCTGACCCAGCTATATGAGTATGGAGAAATTGATTATCGAAGGGGAGTCGGGAATTATTGCTCGCCACCTTGGGAAGGCAAATGTAACTTACCTCGATGGCAGTGGGAAGGCTCACTCGTCGGCTTACCTTATGTCTAAATCTTCGGGTGATAATACTTTTTGGCATATTGAAAAATAGTACCCTTTATCTTCTGTTACCTGTTATTCTGGTGTTTTTTACATTAAATTTCCCACTTGTTTGTTTGGCTGGATTTTTGTATTAATGATTAATCATGGTGATGTATTTTAAGACTTCGCCGATTAGATTTATTGTGTCTTCTTTTTAGATGTTGAAATACAAAATAAGGGAGTGCTTATGTCACTGATTAAAGGGAACTATCGAGAACTACGTTCACAGATTCAGCCGGGAGATGTTATTGCTTTTTCAGGTCAGAGTCATTTTTCAAAAATTATAAAGTGGGCCACGCGTTCAACAGTCTCACATGTAGGTATAGTATTTGAAACCAAGGTTTCCTTTGAGGGACAGGCTCAAGACGGAAAGATTGTTGAGATTATGGAAGCTACCGGTTTAAGAAGAAACCCGGTAACCGGAAAAGAAATCGCTGGTGTACAGCGTCATCGTATGAGTACGAAACTTAATTACTATGATGGGGACATTTGGTGGTTAGCTCTCAGTGCTGAAGCACGCAGTCGTTTTAATTTTGGTGAAATGGCGAACTTTCTTATGCATTCTGAAGGTAAAGAGTATGACAGTGCACCGGAAGTAATGAGTGCAGCGATTGATTCGATGGATAGTCGATACCTTGGAGGCTTATCTAAAAATGAAGAAGACTTTTCTGCCTTTTTCTGCTCTGAATTAGTGGCTGCTGCACTGGAGGCATCCGGGGTTTTAAATAATGTAAATTGTTCAGAAGTGACGCCTATTGATCTATGCCGCTTTGATATCTTTTCAAATGATTATTATCAGTTGAAAGGAGATGAAGATAAGAGAATTCCAAATTTCAATTTCATGGACCCTTATGGATTTGGTGTTTAGCAAATAAAACTATAAGTGAATCCGTAGAGGAGAATTATTACTGAGTTGCTACTCGAGTAAAATTTTCATCAAAATCGACAGTCGGGCCATAGCGAAGTGTATTACTGTGTCTTAGCGCCCGACTATGTCCATCTAAGAAACTTACATTGACTCTATCCAGATTCAGAAAATGAATTTGGCTCATCCATCCTACAAAATTATTTGGGCACTTTCGTGTTTAGCGGGGGTAAAGTTATATCCTATCGCCCTCTTTCAATAGATATTTCAGCATAAAGCCGCTTCGCTATTTATATGAAATATCTCTTGGCCTTCAGTTGATTTACTTGCGTAATGCTTCACCTATTAGCATGAATCCATTGGATTCCGGTTTATTTTC